>JAAZNH010000110.1 GCA_012798365.1 Methanomicrobiales archaeon
CATGACGCGGAGATCAATGTGTTCGAGGATGAGTCGCCCGTCCCGTGTGAGCCAGACATCCTTAAGCTCAATAACCGGAGTCTCTGCCATTATCGCGATCCCTCCATGAATGCCGATGCCGCGTTCTTCATGTTCCGGAGGTAGTCCTCTTCAAGGGGGCTGACCAGGACGACCCTGCCCCCGATCTCACCGGCGATGACTTCTGCGCTTTTTGTGCTGTATTCAGGTGCTGCGAATATTACACGGATATCCTTTTCCCGCGCCTGACGGATAAGATTCCGGACCCCGGTGGCAGTCGGTTCTTTTCCCTCCGCCTCTATGGGAATCTGGACGAGATGGTAATCCCGGGCAAAATAGGACCAGGCCGGATGATATACCATGAAGGTGCTGATGTTGCGTGCTGCAACATCCCTCGTGATGGATGCGTCGAGTTCATCAAGCTCCCTGATGAACGAGTCGGTATTGGCCCGGTACTCCGCCGCATGGGAGGGATCGGCAGCAGCAAGGCCCTGGCAGGTGTTCTCCGCCATGATCCGGGCATTCCGGAGCGAGAGCCAGACATGGGGATCGGTGCCGGTTTCGCCACCGGAAGCATGTCCATCTTCCTCCTCTTCATCTCCCTGGCTTTCAAGGAACTCGATGCCTTTTGAGCTGTTGACGACCATCATCGACGGGTTGAGGTTGGCAATCTTGTCCATCCATGCCCGTTCAAATTCGATGCCGGACCCTACCGTAACATACACATCTGCCGAACTAATCTCCGCCAGCTGTCCCGGCGTGGGCTCGTACGTGTGCGGGCTCGCCCCAGGGGGGACAATAACAATGACCTTTGCGCGATCCCCGGCAATCCGCTCTGCGATCTGTTTTTGCGGGAGAATGCTGACAACAACGGTCAAGTCTGATGTTGCATTACCGGAAATCCCTTTTGTTTCCTGATGCTGGATACACCCGGCAGCAGTACAGATAATTATCAGCCCCGCTGCAACGAGAAATGTGATCATGCAGCGGATTGTCCGGTCCCGGGTATCTGAAGAGAGAATCGGTCTCGTTTCATTCATGCACAGCAACTCTCCGTGTACTAAATTTGGTATAACGCCAACATTTACTGCAGGCGGTTCAATGCTCCAGTGACATTTTCAATGCCATGCGTTCCGCGTTCAGGGTACTTTCTTCATCGTCGTGAGTTATCTCCCCGCAGACACCCTGCCGGGGGTGCCCCATGAACTCGCAGATCCGGTCAACGGCCTTTTTCGAAACCATACTCTCAAACCTCCGGACCTCATTGCAGGCTTCCTTGGGGGAGAGCCCGTTTCTCACGAGCATGAGGCTCAGGATACGGTGACGCCGTATGAAAAACGCAGCATCGCGCCTGCCGGCGTCGGTGAGCGTGACTCCGCGGTAGGGGGTGTGCAGGAGGTACCCCCCGCTGGTCAGTTCTGCAAACGTCTTGGTGATGGTTGAAGGATCCACACTGAAGGCTGATGCGATGTCATTTGTGCGTGCCGTGCCGCCCGACTCGAAGATGAACTTGAGATATTCCACCTTCCGTGCCGGAAGGGCAAGGCCGGAATGAGGACTCATGCACCGTGTTTCGATGTATGATCAGATTAATTTTGGCATGCATCCAAAATCCAGCCGCATCAGGGATTGGCAACGAACGAAAAACACCTGCCGGGTCCACCAATTTTTCACGGCCTGGTGCCAGATTCCTCCTGCGGGCAGAAATCATTCCCGACCTGCGGGCTCACAACAAACCCGGAAAAAAGGCAAACCACAATTTCCCTGTTGCAGAGAGTGTGGTCCTGTGTGTGCCGGCCTGATGTTCACAAAAAGGCCCGGCGGAAACACCATATTCAGGAATGTGATTGAACCTTTTTGATGGTAGTAAAGGAAAGAAAATTTTTCATTGCATGCGCAGCCTCCGGGTTCTCCTTGCAGAATGAGAGGAAACTCCGCACCTGTTCAATCGTCTCGGGATGCAGCTCGTGCTCCATCATGCAGGCATCCATCTCCGCAATGGCGTGGGGGACATGGACCAGTTCGAGAAATGCCCGGAGCGTTTCGTGCCGGTCGCGGATGACCGTTGCAATCTTCTTTCCATCCGGAGTGAGGGTGACACCGTCATATTTCCGATACGTTATCATCCCAATCCGGTCGAGTTTCTGGACCATCTCGACCACGGTGGGAGGCTGGATGCCCAGTTCCCGTGCAATGTCCCGGGTCCGGGCATAGCCTTTTTCCGCGGAGGCGTTGAGGATCGCTTCAAGATAATCCTCTGCTTTCCTGCTCAGCGCGTGCATGATCGATCTTGGTTCGCGGAAGATATAATATTTCGGGTTCCCTAAATCGGCCGCAGCACACGTTGTTTTCGGAACTGATGATTATTCCTAACTTTTTTTGGACGGCCATGAACGATCCGAATTCTTTTCGGGTTCACCTTATCCGCGCCAAACAGGTGATATTCCTGCATGGACGATTCAGAAGAACGAACAGGTTCCGTCACCCGGTGTGAACCCGTCACAACACTCGATATGATATCGCCCCCCGGTTCATGCCGGGTGGCGAGCATCTCCGCACCTGCCATGGTGAGGAAGCGGCTCCTGGCCCTTGGTTTTATACCAGGTGCAGCCATAGAAGCCGTGCGGGCAGCCCCGCTTGGAGACCCGGTGGAGTACCGCATTAAAGGGTATACTATATCACTCCGGAAAGAGGATGCACGGCTGATTGCAGTCACTCCGGGATGTGCCTGACCATGCAGGCAATGCCGCTATCGTTTCTTGCAGCAGGCACCGAGGCTGTCGTGACAGATATCCGGGCAGGGTGCGGCCTGCACCACCGGCTCGCAGCTATGGGGATCCTCCCGGAAAGACGGCTCACCGTTATCTGTACAGACCGGGGATCGCTCATCGTTTCCGTAGCAGGGACACGCTATGCCCTCTCACGGGGTATGGCCATGAAAATTTTCGTTGGCATAAACGGGGCTGGTTCCACATGAAAGACCGGATCCGCATCGCCCTTGCCGGCAATCCCAACGTGGGCAAGAGCACGATCTTCAATGCCCTGACCGGTTCAAACCAGCACATCGCCAACTGGCCCGGTGTCACCGTCGAGAAGAAGAGCGGGACCACGCGCCTTGGGAAGACGGAGATCGAGATCGTGGATCTCCCGGGTACGTACAGCCTCACCGCGTATTCCATCGATGAGGTGGTTGCCCGCGACTACATCATCGAAGAGAAACCCGATGTGGTCATCCATGTCATCGATGCTACCAACTTCGAGCGGAACCTGTACCTCACTACCCAGCTCATGGAACTGGGCGTCCCGCTCGTGATCGCGCTCAACATGTCGGACGAGGCCGAGAAGAACGGCACACTCATCAACCGTACCCTGATTAAGAAGTATTTCGAGATCCCGGCAGTCAGGACTGTGGGCAGCAAAGGAGAGGGACTGGACGAACTCCTCCGGGCTGCACTTACCGAAGCAGAGACGTCGCCCCACCACGAGCACGCGATTGGATATGGGGATGAGATCGAGCGACACATTGCCGCTATCGTTGCCGTGCTTGAGAAAGATCCAAACCTGGCATCGCGGTACCCGCCCCGCTGGCTGGCCATCCGCTTGCTGGAAGGCGATGACAATGCACAGGACAAGATCCAGAAGAGCACGATAACGGCAGCCGCTGATGCCATCCTTGCATCCATCGACACGGAGAAGACCGAAGCGGCAATGGCAGACCGGCGCTACGAGGTCATCGCGGCGCTCCTGCCGCAAGTCTGTACGACCTGCGTAAAGGAGATGAACGCATCGGACATCATCGACCGCGTGGTCACGGACCGGTGGCTCGGCATACCCATCTTCCTTGCCCTGATGTGGGCAGCGTTCGAGCTGACGTTTGCCGTGGCGACACCGTTCATGTCTGCGATCGATGCCGTCATGGGATCCTGCGCATCGTACGTTGCAGGAAGCGGTATGGAGCCCGCCTGGCTGGCGTCGCTTCTGGGTGACGGCATCATCGGGGGGCTGGGATCGGTCCTGATCTTCATCCCGAACATTTTCATTCTCCTCTTCATCCTCTCGCTCCTGGAGGACAGCGGGTACCTTGCCCGCGCCGCGTTCGTCATGGACCGGCTGATGTATGCCATCGGCCTCCCGGGCAAATCCTTCATCCCGATGCTGATTGGGTTCGGCTGCAATGTCCCGGCAATTTTGGGAACCCGGACCATCGAAGACAAGAACGACCGGCTCATCACGATCCTCATCAACCCGTTCATGTCCTGCGGCGCACGCCTGCCGGTCTATGTCCTTCTTGCCGGAGCGTTCTTCCCCACGAACGCAGGCACGGTCGTCTTTGTGCTCTACGTGCTGGGCATTGCCATCGCTATAGGCAGCGCGTACCTCTTCCGTAAAACCATCCTCCCCGGGAAACCGGCACCATTCCTGATGGAGATGCCGCCCTACCGGTTCCCGACCGCAGGCACAGCCATCCGGCACATGTGGGACCGCGGCGAGATGTATATCAGGAAGGCCGGGGGCATCATCCTTGCCGGGGCATTCATTGTCTGGGTTCTTGCAACGTTCCCCTGGGGTGCTGAGTACGGGAGCGCAGAGAGTTACGCCGGCATGATCGGCCACCTGCTCGAACCGCTCGTGGCACCGCTCGGGTTCGACTGGAAGATCGCCGTAGCGCTCCTCTTCGGATTCATCGCCAAGGAGATCGTGGTCGGCTCCCTTGGCGTACTCTACGGGACCGGTGAGGACGAGAGTTCCCTTACCGGAGCCCTCCTCGCCGACCCGTCGCTTGGCCCGGTTGCAGCCTTCGCGCTGATGGCCTTTGTGCTGCTTTACATGCCCTGCGTGGCAACGCTGGCGGTCATCAGGAAGGAGACCGGGTCCTGGAAATGGACCGGTTTCTCGGTAGCGTACGGTATCATCGTGGCGTACCTGGTCGCGTTCGTCATCGTCCGGGCCGGTCCGCTCATCCTGGGAGGTATCTGATCATGGCATCACTGACAAAACGCATCGTTGCAGGCATCTTCGGCATCCTCTATCTCACCTTCGGGGTGACAGAAACGCTCTCCGGCCTTGTCCCGGGCATAGCGGAGCAGACTGCAGCATTCATGATCCCGGCCGACATCATGGGCGGACTCGTCCTGTGCGTTGTTGCAGCGGTATACCTTGCCGCCCTGTACCGGTTCGGGACAGGCGCCGGCAGCGGCCAGGCGTACCTGTACGTTGCGATGGCCCTCTCAGTCATCTTTGGCACCGTCGCCCTTCTTTCGCTGGTTGCACAGGGGACTGACCTGCTGGTTTTCGGAGAGGAACCGTGGAGCCCGATCGCGCTGCTCGTGCCAATGGTCTGGCTTGCCATTCTTCCTGCCGCAGGCATTTCCGTATGGAAAAGCCGGTTCCCTGGCCACATGGCAGGCGAATGACCATGGCAGTGACACTCGAAACAATTGCCCGCCTCATCCATGAGGGGGACATGACCCTTGCAGAATGTTCAGCCCGGCTCGGGATAACCCGCGACCAGCTGGACACCCGTCTCCGGCTGATGGAGCGGCAGGGATACCTCACCCGGAACCGGCACGGAGTAAAAGCCGGTGAGGAGTGTTCCTGCGGGCACTGCTGCGCATTATGTTGCAGGAGCCGGCACACTGTGCCGGTACCGGACAGTTTCATCCTTACGCCAAAAGGAATGCGGCTCATTGCCGCTGCTCCTTACTGACAGGCTGATTTTTAAGAAAAGACAGGGGGTATCCGGAAGGGTACCGGGTTTTTTTTAATCGAGCGGTATCGTCTCCAGCTGGGACACGAGCTCCCAGATCCGTGTCCGCGCATGGATGGGCATGTTGGGATCATTGGAGATTTCATCAATCTTCGAGATAGCCTCTGCAGCACGCAGCCCCATGGCCTTGTTATTATTCGTAAGCAGCGTCTTTGTCTCGTCAGCAACGCGCCGGATATTTCGGGGGATTGAACCGTCTTCCTGGATGTGCTGCAGCATCAGGATACAGTTTTCCATTGTTTTTTCAGGGCTGGGCATACTAACACCTACCTGTGTACCTGTAGTTAATATGCCGAACCTGCATATATAGATTCAATATTGAATCGACGGTGATCAGATGCCTTCACGAAAAGACGAGGAAATCATGGCAGAATACCTCCTAAAAGGAGGTAAAATGCTCGAAAAGTCCTGCAAGACCTGCGGCTGCCCCCTCTTTGAGGTCAAGGGCAAGACGATGTGTGTCGTCTGTGCAGAGAATGCGATTGCAAACCAGGCTGCACCGGCCGCATCCAGTCCCACCATCGCGCAGCAGGCCACTGCCCACCATGGACATGCCCATGAGCACCACGGGCATGGGTATGGCGAAGGATGCGGGTGTGGGGCCGTCCACGATGAGGACGAATGCACCTGCGGCGATGACAGCGACGGCGGCCTTACTGAAGAACTTGCGTACACGATTCACTCGCTCTGCGAGCGGGTCCAGAACGAGAAAGATCCCAACCATGTCCTGACCCTGATGACGGCAATCAGGGAAGGTACAGAAGCGCTTGAAACGCTGTGTAAGCTCTAGAGCGCATTCCCATTAGTTTTTATTTTTATTTTTCTTATTTACCTCAAAACATATATTCCGGCAGTTCTGACACTGATCCTCATGCCTGCAGGCAGTCACGTCCATATCATCAGTGCGGGGGAGAAGATCCATTGCGCGTTTCCGGCACTTCTCCGCACGTTGCCGGGCATTAGCCGGGTATATGTTATTGTGGAGAGCGAAGTCTACACGAGTGCTCATGACAAGACCATTGAGGCGCAGCGCCTGGCGGTCCGGAACGCAGTTGACGCGGTGAAAGGGATCTGCGGAACGCTTGAGATCCCCAGTGCCCGCGAGACGGTCTTTGCGCCGGTGTACCCGTCCGTTCGCAAGGTCCTTGCAAAGATCCGGCGCGAGAACCCGAAGGCCCTGTTCACGTTCGACCTCTCGGGAGGGAACAAGGATCTCTGCATGGCACTCTTTGCACTTGCACCGTGGATTGGCGGCAGTGTCTGGAACGCGTTCGATGGCTCGGTGCCGCAGGAAGTCCCGGTGCCGGACCGGGATATCCGGGCAATGCTTGCGAACGTGAACTACCAGACGATCCTCGCGGTGCTGCTCCGTAATCGCCCGGTCCCGCAGGCTTCACCGGACCCCCCGTTCATCCCCCGGCAGTACCTGTTCCAGCAGGTCTGGCCATACTATATCCGGCAGCGGGTACGCAGGCCGGAACCAGGGATGCCATTGCTGCAGTACAAGCGGGGGAGGAAGCCGGCCAATGATCTGTCGCAGGCAACGTTCTCTTCGTTTATGGTAAAACTCCGCGATACCGGTCTTGTACAGGAGGCACAGGATACGAAAAACCGGAAGGAGAAGGCTTATCGGATTTCCCGGGAGGGGGAAACAGCGTTCCTGTTTTTTGCTGACCCTGCTGTAAACTCGATTATCCGACAGATGCTTGATGGGCCATGATGTGCCTGCTGGTACTGGTGACCCCGCGCCCGGATTTTTTTAATCACAGAATAATGTTGTAAGCTGATGAAGCGATTGTAGGATAAGTTACCTACAAAACAGGAGTACAACCTACAATTTTCCGGGTAGTTCAGAGGGGCGGGCGAAGAGAATTCAACCAGACCCTGCCTGAAATTTTTCGAGCAGGGGCCAGGGGGTTGATTGAAAAAAAATTCCGGAACTTGATCACGATCGAAAAATCAAAAAATGAATCAAATCCGGACCTTCCTGCTCTACCCGTAAGGAGCATAAAACCTGGAATTCTGGAGGGCTCCGCATCACATTACTTCAAAGATATGGAACGTATTACCGGTTCACCCGTACCTTGCCCGGCACACCTCATACACCTTCGCGGCCGTCTTCTCCCCGATTCCCCGCACCGCGACAAGCTCCTCAAGCGACGCATTCGCAATCGCCTGGACCGAGCCGAAATGCGCCAGGAGCAGCCGGGCATTCTTCATGCCGATATCGGGAAACGCCGAGACAATGAACTCCTGGTCCTCGCGGACCGAACTGTGGGTCTTGTGCGGGTGCACTTTACGTTCGCCCCGCTCCCCTTCCTCGCGCCGGGCAAGCACGAGGAGCATCTGGGCGGTGTCCATCTCGTCGCGGGTGAAGATGACCGCAACACCCATGTCCACGCTGAGGGCGGCAAGAACTCCCTTGATGGCGTTCGGGTGGATGTCCCGCTGCGTATAGAGATCGCCGCCTTCGATGATCATCACCGGCCGGGTCACAGCCTCGGCCATGGCTTTGACCTGGCCCAGCAGGTCGCGCTCAATGAGGGTATCCACAAAGTCCCGGGCGGTCTTGCGCTCGACCAGGATCCGGTCGCCGATGGCATAATCACCGTGGGCCAGCCGTTCCAGCCGGACAGCAGCGCCCATGTTGGAGAGCACCTCTACAACTTTTGACGAGGTCTCGCGGTCATCGATGATGATCCTGGGGCCCTGGGGTGTGAACTCATCGATACTGGCCTGGTCCGGGACAGCCGGGCGTGGGACAACCGGGGCGGTAAGGCCGGTTATCGAGCGCATGCTCTTGTGCATCATCTTCTCTTTTGCGGTACTCACGTGCCGGAACACTTCGTCCGATGTGCCCTTCGTGACAAGCACCACAACACGCCCGGCACCGTGCCGGCCGGTCCGGCCTTTGCGCTGGATGGAGCGTATCTCGGAGGGGACTGCTTCATAGAAAATAACGAGATCCGTGGACGGGACATCGAGGCCTTCTTCTCCAACAGAAGTTGCAATAAGGACCTTGAACTCCCCTTCGCGGAACCGGGTCAGGGCCGCGATCTGCTTCTTCTGCGAGAGTCCTTTCTCGGAATCTTTCGTTGCCTGCCCGACAAACCGTTCGCTCTGGATTCCGGCTGCTGTGAAGTAATCCACGAGCTGCTGCACGGTGTCGCGGTACGTGGCAAAGACAATGATCCGGCTGTCCGGGAATTCCTCCAGCTGGTGTTTTACGAGACCAAGTGCGATCTCCGCTTTGGGGTGCAGCTCCTTTGTCCATTCCACCGAGCGCTCGAAGAGCTCGCTAAACGACTGGTCGGCAACGAGCCGCTGGCTTGCCTTGCTGCCACCGGATGATGTGCCTTCGGCATAGAGCTTGGCAAGGTAGCCTTTCAGCACCTCGCTCCCCTGCGATTCCGCGAGGGTCACGGCATGTTTCAGTTTCATACATTCGGCGTATACCGATGCCGCGGAGTACCCTGCAGGATCCCGGTTTGCAATCCGCTGCTGGATCTGGGCATTGATGGCATTGAGCGCCTTCATCGTGAGCTTGTCGCGTTTCGGTACCGTGAAATGGAGCGAGGCAAGCATCGCCAGCCGGTCTTCTATGAGAGCGTTGATGACCGCAATCGCGGATTTCAGGTCCGGGGGGAGGTCGATATCGATATACTCAAGGTCACGTTCGAAAACATACGGGCGCACGTCCGGGTCATTCTCCGTCCGGGTCTCGACATGTTCGATCCCGAGATTGGCGCAGACATCCTGCACCTTCTCCTGCGCCCCGCCAGGGGATGCGGTCATCGCAAGAAGAAGGGGCTTGTCGGCAGTAGCAAGGTAACGCTGGGCAAGGAAGACATAGGCATATGCCCCGACAGCCCGGTGGCATTCGTCAACCACCAGCAGCGTCACATCAGCTAGAGTATACCGCCCGGCAATCACATCATTTTTTATTACCTGCGGGGTTGCGAGGATGACGGTTGCCCGGTTCCAGTCAGCGGTTCGTTCATCGGGCGGGGCGTCGCCCGTGAACATCACGAAGGGAGAGGCGATGGAATCCGGGTCAGCCGGTTTCAGGTTCAGGTATTTTTCAAAATACCGCAGGTGCTGCTCAACGAGCGGTTTGGTCGGGGCAAGCATCAGCACCTTGCCGCCTTCATTAAAGAGCCGGGACGCAGCCGTCAGCAGGGCAACTGCGGTCTTGCCGAGTCCCGTGGGGAGGATGACCATCGTGTTGGCATCGAGCGCTTTCATCGCGATGGAGAGCTGGTACTCGCGCTTCTCGATGGTTTCGGGTTTGATCATCGGGTGGCTGATGTAATTCATTGGATGGTGGAGAGGTTTGGATGCGGGGGGTTATAAGGGAGTCGGGGCGAGGGGTGAAAGTTGGGGATGTACTTTGGGTCAGAGTTTAGGATAAAAAGATGCGGGAACTGCCAGCCTCCGGAATGACCGGATGATAACAGCAAAATTAAAAAAAAAGGGTTGTTACCCAATCCGTAGGTAATTTGTCTTAACCGTTACATTCGTCCCCTGCGCATTGGTTACGGAAAGGCTCACTGAATAATTCCCGGTTGCTGAATAGACGTGAACCGGACTCCGTATTACTGAGGTTGATCCATCACCAAAGTCCCACAACCAGTTCTTTGGATATCCGGTTGAACGGTCAGTGAACTGGATTCCGGCCGGCGCTGTTGCAGAGGTACGGTTTGCAATAAATGCGGCGGTCGGGATAACCGGAATACTGGTCCTGATATAGGCAGCCCGTGTCATGGTGTTTGATCCCTGTGCATTGGTTGCGGTTAAGCTGACGGTATAATTACCCGCAGCCGGATAGGTATGGAGCGGGTTCTGTGCAGTTGATGTTGTTCCATCACCAAAGTCCCAGCTCCAGTTCTTCGGGTAACCCAAAGAACGATCCCTGAACTGGACCGCAAGCGGCGTCGGACCACTGGTCACGTTACCCGTGAACGTTGCTGTGGGTACAACGGGTGTGCTGGCCCGGATATATGCATTCTGGGTCAGGTTGTTCGACCCCTGGGTATTTGTTGCTGTCAGGGTCACCGTGTAATTGCCCGCAGCGGTGTACGTGTGCAGCGGGCTCCGGACTGTTGAAGTGGTACCGTCACCAAAGTCCCACAACCAGTTCTTCGGGTAGCCGGTTGAACGGTCCGTGAACTGGACGGCAAGCGGTGTCGGACCGGCAGTGATATTGCCCCGGAACGCTGCTGTCGGAATAACCGGAACTGCCGGTTTAATGTAGCCGGCCTGAACCGCGGTATTCGACCCCTGGGCA
>JAAZNH010000111.1 GCA_012798365.1 Methanomicrobiales archaeon
ACTGATTTTCCTGATTCACTGCGCAATAGACATAATAATCGGGGTTTCCCGTATCACCATCATAAACAATTTTTGGATCAGGAGATATTTTCGCCCCCTCATAGTTCGGTGTGGCTATTCCAAATGCTTGGGTATAAAAGAGCCGTGCAAGTTTTACTTTTCCATGGAGTTGTGCAGTTTCGAGCGGAACGAAGTGCTTTTCGATTGAATCTGATCCATTCGATTTCATTCTCTGAATATCCTCTCGATGGGTAAGAGAATACACTTCTGATAAGTTCCTTGAGATTGATCGGGTCTGGATGTCATGTGGATCAGGAATAATGCTGGCTGTCGTTAATGGTAATGAAGGTGGATCGCTCTTTGGGACTGTTGTGAAGGAATTATTCGTTTCCCTGTCTGTACATCCACAGGAAAAAAAGCACACCAGCAGCATTCCAATTACGAATAATTTTATCAAAGCACTCATACCCAAATCTCCAAAAAATGGGATAATGTATTTCCTCACATTTTTATGTTGTTACCATAATAATAGTCATGGTAAACTTCATACGTGAGTTTTCCCTGAGGGCTGAAGTACGAATCAGAGAAATAGACGGTAGGTTCAGTTAGTGTTGTATCGTAACCATAACAGGCTCTCGCATGACCATTTGGTACTGTGCCGAATGGATTGGTGAACTGCATTTTTGTACCGATTTTCAAGGGATTTGCATTCTGGATCTGAGTTTTATTTTCATCCATTGTCGGACTCTGGAAATTGAAGAGGAATGCAGATAATCCAAGACCTCCGTCAGACCAGGAATCACGGTAATACTGCTGCTCGGTATACCAGCTTGAAGCTCCGGAATTGCCTGAAGCGCCCATCTTGTCCGCAATCTCATCGAGTGTTCTTGCCCGGGGAACTGCCGCACCGTTGTCCATGGTCTTACCTGTGAGATAGTAATACCAGATCGCTTGAGGTACTATCCCGGTTTGCACTCTGGCTTGAGATCAGCTGTGTTGTGAGGGTATCCTTACTTGTACGTGTTAAGGTTGAATCAAGCACAAATGAGTTTATCTGGAAATTGACCCCGATATAACTGGGGGAAAATGCATTTCCTGCTGTTGACATCATTGATGCAATTTCAGTAGATGGTGAAGAGAATTTGGACTGGAATTGGGTATCATAAACTGCAAGCAGGGTAACTGTGCTCGTGGACAATGGAGCTTTTACGGATTCGATCTGTTTTTTGTCAGGAACTGATATGGGCGAATGGGAGATAGTCATCGGATAAATATCATCAGTATTTGGCTGTTTTGTCCGAGTGATTTCATTTTTCGCATTATAAACAATATGCACAATTTTTCCTGAATTCCGGATTCCGGACTGTTCAATGAAATAGGATTCATTGTTGACACTAATTCTGCCCAATATTACATCCTTATCAACGGTAAAAACTGCATCCCCTTTTTCATTCTCTCCTGTCACACTCCCTTTGTATTGTCTGATTTGGGGAATGTCGGTAACCTTTGTCCCTTCTTGGGTTTTGATATAGAGTTTTGCAGTCGGGGCAATAATACTGGGTTGTGGAGTGAGGTGTAGAGAATACGGTTTTCCATCCAATGTCAATTCCAGCGTTTTTCCACAATCGGCATCTTTCATAAATTCCGGGGAATCAACAGTGATGAGAGAATATTCGGATAATGGAAACTGACTTGATGATTGACTTTTCACGTTATCGGGTATATTAGAAAAATATTTCATTCCGATAACATTACTTGAGGAAAAATTTTCCTCAGCACTCACCATCGGTACCATCGCCATCGCTGCGAGCAGAAGTGCCAGCAGGACGACACTTTTCTTTTGTAACTTCATTTTTCGTTTCTCCATAGATTTTTCTCGACAGCATCCGCTCGCCAGAAGTAAACGAATCTTCACAACAACCGGAAGACCCGAGCCGTAAGCAAGCGGGCAGGGCCGGGTATCTTACGTGTGCATTTTAAGGCGGACCCGGCCCCTGCTGCCATGGATCAACTGAGCGTTGTCCACGGGTACCGGTTTATTATATTGCTATAAACAATTTCTGTGCCAGAATTCGTCACGTTATAATAAATAAAATGGATGTTTTTAAATTACCAAATAGAATGCAGGAATAATTCGGGAATTCGTCCGGTGGAGGCAATTTCTCCCATTTTCACACCGGCATGTGTTCCCCTTTTTCACTCGTAAAAACGACCGGAACCATGCATACCTTCATCTTTTTTGGCGGGCATTAGTATCCCATGACAAACAGTTACCTCAGCACCATGATACTGTTCATGGCCGTCTTCATTTTTCTCGCTGTCGCCGGGTGCACATCCCCGGCACCGGTGTCAACTGTACCCTCACCCTCCCCGGTTCCAACCCCCGGCCTTTCAACGGTTTCACCGGCAGAAATGGCTTTGCAGCCGGCGGATCTTCCGGGAAATTTCACCCTGCTGGAAAAAGGCGAAAGGAATGTTTCGAATATGCGGGCCTGGGCAATTAATCACGGCTGGAAACGCGGGTATTATGTTGACTATGAAAAAACCGAAGGGAATGTGTCAGAGGGAATCATCTTTGAACAGGTCATCTCCGTGTACACTGCTGAAAATATCACGCTCATCGTCCCCGATACGATAAACACCTGGAAAAACTGGCCGGCCGAAGACAGCAATGTTACTGTTGAAGAGATTTCCCTCCCGACCATCGGAGATTCGAGCCGTGCGATGATAGCCTCCGACCGGAGCGATAATTCCCGGATGTACATGATTGCCTTTGTGAAATACGACGTGTACGAGCAGCTCCAGGCAGACGGGAACGAAATAGATTTCGAGACACTCCGGCAGATGGCGGAGACTGCAGCTGCGAAGATCCGGTAATTTTTCCTTTTTTTGTTCCCGACCGTGACCAGGGAATCTTTTTGGTCCCGGTACAGATCATGATCGCTATCAGCCCTGAATACGTCCCCGTCCCCACTCCTCAAATAGTATCTTCGCCAACACCTCTGGTGATCTTTCCATGAACCCGGTCCGGATCCTTGACATCGGCGACATGCAGAACGGTTTCCTGCAGCCGGATGGCAGGCTTTCGATCGCCGGTGCCCACGGGATCATCGGACCCGCCAATGCATTTTTGCGTGCCGCAGCAGAATCCGGCCTCTTCGATCATACGCTGGTGGTTATGGATACGCACTTCTCCGAAGAATATGCGCATTCACAAGAGAGCCGGCAGTTCCCCCTCCACTGCGAGTACGGGACCCGCGACTGGGAACTGGCCGTGGATGTCCCCGGCCTTCCTAATCTCCGGTACCTGTTGAAGAACCGGTTCAGCATGTGGCTGGAGCGGGACGGGTCCGGTGCCGGCATCCGCGATCCCGTACGAAAGGCTGCGTATGAGAACCTGTACCGGTTCGTTGAGGGCCCCCATGACCCCCGGAACGGTGTTGTGCGTGACGAATACCTTCGCAGCATCATGCACGGGGGCAATGGTGCAGCGCCGGAGGTCACGCTCTTTGGCGTTGCAGCGGATTTCTGCAACCGGTACGCGATGGAAGGCTGGGTTGCCCGGGGTGCCCGTATCACGATTCTCGGTGACCTGACCCGGGGGATCAAAAAGGAGTGGCCGGAGGTTCTTTCCGAGGTGCGGTACCGGTCGATCGGGCCGGGAAGCGTACGGGTGATGTCCAGCCGGGAGTTCCTGGAAGAATAGATCCCTCCCCCGGGAGCGACATTAACGGGGGTGCCCTCGCTTTTCTGTGGCTGGTCAGCCACACGGGATTCCCCTCGTCCCAGTAACGGGGAGATTCCTCCCCGGGTACAGGTTATACCTCACCTTAGCATCCGAGCAGTCTGCAATCCTTTACGCATTCGACGAGAATTACGTCATGATATGGTCCGCATCTCGCATAACAGGCTGTGCAGCCAGAACTGCCGGGAGGCGTGTTCTCCGGTACCTGTACGTTCTGCTGCGCCGGGAGATCGATTGCGTAATAATGGGTTCCGGCAACGAGACTTCCGGCAATCGCCAGGCAGACCATGAAGAGGACGAGGCGTGCGAGCGGTGAGTGCGGGGAATTCTGTACCTGCCATGAGGGAAAACACCCGGATAATCCTCAGGTAATCTGGCCGTCGACTATCGTGGGGATTGCATTGAGCGGCACGGGGGGCAGCGCCTGGTGGAGCGGGGCAAGGCCCGTGACAAAGAGGATGAGTGCAACGATGATGCCGAGGAGTGCCAGGCCGATGATAAAGAAGATGAGGTTTTTCAGTATGTCCGATGGTTCTGATCCGGTCATGATTCACATGCCCCGTTCCTGCCTCTCTCCCCGCCCCGCGATTACACTACTCCGGCACATTCAAGGTCTTTGCATCCAGTCCTGCAGCTAATGGGATCACTGTCGACCTGACAGTTATGCAGGCATAAAATGCAATTTATGTTGTTGTTTTCTGCATTCTCCGGTGTCTGCACGTTCTTCTGCTGTGGGAGATCGATAGCGTAATAATGGGTTCCGGCAACGAGACTTCCGGCAATTGCCATGCAGACCATGAAGAGGACAAGGCGTGCGAGCGGTGAGTGGGGGGATTCTGTACC
Organism: Methanomicrobiales archaeon; assembly: GCA_012798365.1. Lineage (GTDB taxonomy): Archaea > Halobacteriota > Methanomicrobia > Methanomicrobiales > Methanospirillaceae > Methanoregula. Next base: position 4,589 of record JAAZNH010000111.1, read on the forward strand.
AGCCATGAGGGAAAACACCCGGAGAAATCCGTGTAAATTCCTGTTTGATCAATGCGGATATAAACGCTGGGAAATGGCGCCGGATCCCGGAATTTTCAAGTCGGATGCCTGTTGCATGCCCTGCCCTGGTGCTGCCGGCCCCTACGATCGCGGCCCGCGGGTCACGTGCCCCCCGGCTGCCCGGATGGTGGTCTCTATTTTTGTCAGCAGTTCTTCATCATGGAGTGCAAAATCGAGCAGCTCGAACCGGTTCACGAGCTGGATCGGCTTGAGGATGACCAGCGGTTTCTTTCCGGCCGTCTCCCCGCAGTAATCACCCGGGACGGTTGTTATCGTATCATCCGGCCAGATGGCGATATTCCCGTATCCCGCTTCGTCCCAGAGTTTCCTGACAATATCCTGCGTAATCATGGAAATGTTCCGTAGTGTAAGTACAGCAATGATGGTTCCGGGACACTTAATCCCATAGGTTCACAGGCCCGTCCGGCCCGGGCAGCACGATGATACCCCCGGCCTGGGCCATTATGCCCGTTTTAATAGAGATGAGAACAAAAATCCCAACCAATGATATTCGACGACCCCTCCCTGAACACCGCGCTCCAGTCCACAGCGCCCGGCCTTGCCGGCATCATGTTCTTCATCTCGTTCGTGGCGGGGCCGACATTCCTCATGTTCATCATCCCCGTGATCCTCTGGTGCATTGACTCACGGCTCGGCATTCGGCTCATGGCGCTGTACTCCATCAGCTTCGGGATAAACTCGGTAATCGAACTCTTCTTCCACGCCCCGCGGCCGTACTGGGTCAGCAGGGATGTGACCGCATTCACCTCCGAGACCTCGTTCAGCCTGCCCTCGTGCCATGCGCAGGTCTCGGCCACGGTCTTCGGTTATATAGCGGTGTGGGTAAAGACGCGGGCGGCATGGATTGCCTGCATCGCCGTCATCCTGCTCGTCGGGATCTCGCGGATGTATCTCGGCGTGCATTTCCTCCGCGACATCCTAGGCGGCTGGATCGTGGCACTCGTCATCATCCTCGTAGCCCTCCGGTACGGGGATGCTGCAGCTGCCTGGTTCTACCGGCAGGGGGTTCCGGCCCGGGTCCTTGCGGCGCTCGTCCTCTCCGGGGCGGTTGTCGTGGCATCGCAGCTGGTGATCCTCAGCTTTGGCGCATGGCAGGTCCCGGCCGCATGGTCCGGGCTTGCCCTTGCGCAGACCGGTGTTGCCATCGACCCGATCTCGATGGGTGACGCGCTCCTTGCGGCTGGCATCCTTTTCGGTGCTCTCGCGGGTGCCGGGATCTGTGCAGATCACCTCCGGTACAATGCCGGCGGGAGCAGGAAGCACCGGGCCGCCCGGGCAGTTCTCGGGCTCATTGTCATCTTCCTCATCCTTGCGATCCTCGATGGCGCAACGAAGATGCCGGGGTTAGCCGGCTCCGGCATGACCTACGTGCGGTTTACCCTCATCGGCCTGTGGATCACCCTTGGTGCACCGTACCTGTTCTGCCGGCTCGGGCTGATGTCCCGGGAATAACGGGTCACGGATCAGCGGAGGGATCAGATCCGGATGGACAGGAGGTCTTCTGCTGACTCTTTCATGTACCGGTACGCGTCGTCAACACCTCGGTTGTAGAATCCCGGTGCCAGTCTTTCGATGATGAAGTCGAGCATCAGGCCCGCGGAGAGGTCGCCGATCTCTTCGTTCCGCTCGCTGGAAAAATAGTCCTTGATCTCAGTGATCATTTCGTCTCTCAGTTCTTTTGAAATTGTTATCCGGTCTTCTTTTTTCATATCCCCGTATCACCTTCTCGCATCTTTGGTTATCTGTTGAGCATATTCACAATATCCCTTCAATCATACCAGATCCCGCGTTTTTCCTGCCTGTTGCCGGTATCCATTATCGAAAAACTCATTGGCCCGTCTTAAGGTCCTGACAAATCCTTGCCCGGTACAAGGCAAAACAAGCCAGACTGATACTGAGTGCCGAGGCCGGAGTAAGACTCTGGCAGGATGCGGAGGGTGTTGCCGTGTTTGTCTGGGCATGCCCGGGAGATGTTGCCCCCGTGCTGCAGTTTCCAGAATCACAGGATTTTTTAGATACCCGGAATTGTGCAGAATTCAATAAACCCGAGGTGTATGACGATACGTCAACCCGGTAGGTATCAGGTTCGAAATCGGAGGTATCGACAAAGAAAGACCAGGTGTTTTTTCCCGCAATCCCTTGAATAACTCTTACCTGACCTGCAGCCCCGCTGGTATAAAGTCCTTTAATTGTCCGGGAACGATTTGCCGGATAGATTTCAATGATAAGTTCACTATCCGCAAAGATGTTCGTTGTTCCGGATACCGTGAATACATCATTGACACTATGGGGTGTGATTGTATCAATGGAAATGATCTCATCCTTTAGTATGCCCGGCGTATTGTGCATAATGACATTCTCGCTCCCCGTCACGTAGGGGCATGCACAAAAAAACAGGAGAATTCCGATAAATACGGGGAAAATTCTATACTGTTCCTTCATTTCACACATCTTGTCCCTTTAAAAATTAATTTTCTGTATTCAAGATAACACTGGATGGCCAGGGCCGGAATAATGTACCCCTTGATGGAGGTTGTAGCACGAGGGTATCGACTGTATAAACTGGGTTCATCACCACTTGCCCCTTTGACATGATTCTCACCAACCTCACATCACACCTGGCGGGAAGATTTTGAGGTCAGATCCGCAATTGAATAGGTAACCCATTCAGACCTGTTATCAGATTGTATCTCAATGATCGCGACATTGGTCGGGCCGAGAATCAACACTTCATCAGATACAGTCCGGTTGTTAATGCTGATTGCGAATGTGTATGCCACCGGTGACTTTCCGGTAACGATCTCCGACTCTCTCTTTTCTCCGGGGCTCAGCATGTAGTTCTTCCTGAAAAGTTCATTCCCTGCCGGATCCGAAACAGTGACCATAAGGGAATGACTTGCCGCATTATCGGTGTTAATCAGGAGAAAGAGCGGGTGCTGCGGTACTTCCGATGGGGGTGAATCTGCCGGGAAAATAAAAATGAAAAGGATTACCATGGCTACGATAACACCAATAAAAAATCCCTGCACAATCCTTGTGGCTTTCATGATAATTATCAGTCTATCCCCGGCACAACCCGATTCACGCTAGTGTGATGCATTGTATCGAGTTTATCTCAAGCAGATATTTTTGGCAGACCTTTAGATGGAGTCGGAAAATCATAGGATCTCCCCATAATTAATAACGTGGCCATCATGTGCATCAATGAAGATCTGCCCACCCATGAGCCATGTGCCCTGGTGTCGGACAGAAAAGACCCATGCAAGATACTGCTTCCCATTCTGTGGCCAACCGATGTCATTAGCACTATCATCGTATACCCAAAGTCCGCTGGATAGCTTTTCAGATGGCAGGATGCCGGTGACACCGTGTTTTTCATACTCTGATTCTGCAATCCGCCAGGCCTGCTCTTCCGTAAGTACTGGGGTAAGGTTCACCAACAGGGTATCCGGTTGGAATTCTTCTGAATACATCAGAATTTTTCCCCATTTATCAACAGTAACCCGGACCATCCGAGCGCCCGTTATCGTATCATTACGGGTGGCATCAGCCCCGGGACTATACCACCTGTCCCTCCAGATATACTGGGTATCAGTGCCCATTGATCCATGGTTTTGTGTCTCTTCCAGGGTTAGGTTCAGGGAATGACCGGGTGAACCTTCCCAGAGTTGGGGGAACTTTTCCCGGGCAAAGGATTCTGCCAGGTGCCGGCTTTCCTGCCGGGAAATTACCCGATTCGCGGACGGTTTTGAATTATTAAACCGGGCAAACTGGACTCGGCCGGAAGTTGCATTCACGACAAAAACCCCGTCGTCTCCGGAAAATGTAAGGATATGTCCTCCTCGTATATATTCAACAGTCTTCAGCGAGAGTGAACCGGGATCGGATTTGGCAAAGTGATAGACCGCCATTTCTGCCTGTTGCCAATCCCTGGCCAGAACCGATGGAATCCCCGTTTCCGCAAGTAGCGGGTTGGCCGGTGCATTGTCCGTAAATGGGGGCCGAATGTCTGACGGGATCTGATACGGCGAGAAACATCCGCTCCCCCAGGTACAAATGATCAGGAGAAGAGTCAAAAAAAAGGGAATTGTCAGCTTCATGCACGTTCTCCTAAGAAAAACACCTGCGTTTTAGGTAATTATGGCGTAATTAATGATATGACCATCCTGGGAATCAATAGCAATCTGTCCACCTTTCGTGATGTCTGATGTTTCCCTGGCATAGAATACCCATGCAAGGAATTGTTTTCCTTCTGATTTCCAGCCTTGATCATTTGCGTTATCGTCCCAGATCATCAATCCCTTTGAGTCTTTTGCTGCCGCATCCAGATTGAGTCCCTGTTTTGCATAATATTCCGATGCAATATTCCATGCCTGTTCTTCCGTGAGTTTCGGCTCAAGACCGATCTGTATTGTGCCGGGATCAATAAATTCAGAATACAGTCGGATCTGCCCGGTCGAGGTCACGATTACCGTTACACTGTCCGGTCCGATTATCGGGATCGCATTCAGATCAGCAGGTTGGAGAATCTCCCTCCACACAAAAACATAGTCGCTATCAGAGTCACTGTGCCGGTTAAGTGTGGCAAAGGTATTCTTAAGACTCGTCTTTGTAGTCCTTTTCACATCTGCGCTCTTCTGCATTACAAACGATTCTGCAATTGTATATGCTTCATCCTTATCAACAGCCACGCGCTGGACCGGAGCATCATTAAATTGTGCAAATTCGATACGGCCTGTTGCTGAATTTATAACGAACCGGGCCGTGTCGCTGGTAAATGAGTAATGCTCTGTGCCGTGACTTTTTTCTGATCCGATATATTTTAGCCCGGTAACTTCAGTTCCAGTAAACTTTCCAATTTTACTCTTCGCATCATTGACAATGTCCGTGGAAATTGTGGATTCCGGAATGCCAACTTCAATACTTTCTGTCTTCGGAACTGCTGCCCGTGAAGTAACCAGCGATGACGAACAGATACCGCTAGCAACAAGCGAAGTGTAATGGCAGTAGGAATCGTCGGTATAGCGACAAGCCCTCGAAGATTGCAATCGGCTCAGTGCAGAGTAATGACTTGAGCTGGGGGAACTCCCCCCCTGGGCTGCATCCCAGAATCCCTGTGAATATTGAATTGCTCCGTTGATTGTCAACAGATCTTTTGCGTATCCGAATGCGCACGTACTTCCACTGCCATGACCAACAACACTGGCAACAAGGTTTCCATCAGATGAGGATGTTACTCCACAGTTACAACACTGGAATAATGCAAATTTCATATTGGGAAACGAACGAGAGCTCAGTTCAGTGCCGGTAATCCAGACATCCGATGAATCGCTGATTTGGAATTTTCCCGGTTCCCCATGCCCGTTAAAATGAAAAATATAATCTGATGTCATACGTGAAAGAATGGTCGATTTTGCTGGTCGGAAATATGGACTCGCAGAATACCCCATGGAATTCTGCGTATTTGCAGCATAGACGGATACATCATCATAAAGATATGATATATCCCCACGCCCTTCTACATCTGTTGCCTGCTTTAACGCACTCACGCACGGTACCATCGCCATCCCCGCCAGCAAAAACGCCAGCAGGACGATACTTAACTTGTGTAACTTCATTTTTGGTTTCTCCATAGATTTTTCCCGACAGCATCCGCTCGCAAGGAGTAAACGAATCTTCACAACAACCGGAAGACCCGAACCGCAAGTAAGCGGGCAGGGCCGGGTATCTTACGTGTGCATCTTATGGCGGACCCGGCCCCTGCTGCCATGGATCAACTGAACGTTGTCCACGGGTACCGGTTTATTATATTACTATAAACAATTTCTGTGCCAGAATTCGTTGCGTTATAATAAATAAAATGGATGTTTTTACTGTGCCGAATAAAATGGGGCGATAATTCAGGAAACCTCATTGCTGAGTGTGATTCACCACAGCTGCATTCGCCGGGTGTCGTGTTTGGCTGACCGTTCCGAAGGGGGACGTGCACAATCCCCAAAAAAGAACCCCGGGCCCCCCCCTCTCAAAAATTACCGGTTCCAGATCCTTCGCGTCAGCTCTGCATGGATCCGGTCAAGGTACCGGATATTCTGCCGGCGGTCCTTGTTCTGCGATGACCATTTCCGCGGGATATCATCCATAATCGAAAACCGGACCCGGGTCCTCGTCTCACTGAGCGGGGTGAGGACAAAGGAGAGATGCGAGTCTGCGAACATGAAATCGATCGTGCCTTGCTCTGCGTCGCAGGGGATCATGACAAAACGCCCCCAGATCGTCTGGATCGCATTGATGCAATATCCCAGCACAACGCCCGCTGGCAGGTTCACGACAATCTCCCGGCTCATGGGATCGTCAAGCTCAGCCTGCGTAAAGTACTCCTCCTCCTTGACTCCCGGTGTCGGCTGCGGATCGTATTCAAGCGCCCACTGGACGAAGAACCAGATCAGGAAGGCAAAGACACATACATACAGGACCGTCCGTTCAAAAGATCCCGCGGGGCTCAGGATCACCCCTGCGATGCACGCAATAAACAACAGTACGAAAAATTTCTCTCCGGTTGCCCGGGGGGTATCCTTGTGGATATAATTTGCAAAAAAACGGGCCGGGCCGGCGCCACGGACTGGTGTTCTCACTCCCCAAATGGCACGAACTGCATAGACCAGAAGGAAGATAATACTCCCCCCGGTTACGATGACAAAAAGGTAAAAATATCTGCTTCTGGTCAGCTGGTCCGGCTGCATAAGGCCCATGATGCCGAGGAGAAAAAGCATCAGGAGGACAAATCCCCCCAGGAGGAGTGTAATGGCGATGGTGTTCATCCGCTGGAGGTCCATGCTGTATTCCCACTACCATTCTCTCTTTTTCCTGGTATTGATGTGTTTGCTGGTCAGTCAGGATGATTTGGAAAAATCCGGTCGTGGCTGGGAGAAACCACTCCCCGCCGGGAGAATTCTCGCGTTTTCTTTTCCTTGTCAAGGCTCGAAAGGGTCTTTTTAAAAAACCTCTCATCGTCCTTGTTCTTATGAACAAGTCTGATACATTGCATCCCTCGGGAAAAATCCGATCCTAATAACAATAAGGAATCGCGGCACTCTCTGGTACTGAATATACTCATGCCCGCACCAGACCTGTCGCTCTCTACCACTGTCGGCCCGCTCCGCCTGAAAAACCCGTTCCTGCTGGCATCCGGCCCGCCGAGTGCTTCGGGCGACCAGATCCGGCACGCGTTCCGGCTTGGCTGGGCCGGTGCGGTGACAAAGACCATGGTCCCGGACTCCATGGAAGTCCGGGACGTCTCGCCCCGGTTTGCGGCATGGAAAGGACCGGGTGCCGGGCTGCTCGGCTTCGAGAACATCGAGCTGCTCAGCCACCATGATGAGGCATACTGGGTCCGGGAGATTGCCGCGGTCCGGCAGGAATTCCCGGACCATGCCCTCATCGCAAGCATCATGGCGTCACCGGATCCCGCGGAATGGCAGGCGCTGGCCGGCACGATGCAGGATGCCGGGGCGGACGCGGTCGAGCTGAACGTCTCCTGCCCCCACGGCATGCCGGAGTGCGGAGCCGGGGCTGCCATGGGGCAGCACCCCGAGATTGTCCGGGACGTGACGCGTGCCGTGCGTTTGGTCACCCGCGTCCCGCTCATCGTGAAGCTCACGCCCAATGTTACGGATATCGTGCCGGTGGCCGAAGCTGCGGTTGCCGGGGGGGCCGACATCCTCGCGGCCATCAACACGGTCCAGTGCCTTATGGGTATCGACCTCGACACGCTCGAACCCCTCCCGGCGGTTGCCGGTGCCGGCACGTACGGGGGATACTCCGGGCCGGCCGTCAAGCCCATCGGGCTCCGGGTAATCTCCCAGATTGCCCAAAAACTCCCCGTCCCGCTCATGGGCATCGGCGGGATCTCCCGCTGGCAGGATGCCGCCGAGTACATCGCGGCAGGGGCCTCGGCAGTCCAGGTCTGCACGGAAGTGATGTGGGGCGGGGCCGGGATCATCCGCGACATGAATACCGGCCTTTCCGGATACCTTGCACAGAAACACTTTGCGGATACCGGCGCCCTCCGGGGCTGTGCCCTGCCCCGGATTGGTACGCATGCCGCATTGTCCCGCGATACCGTCTCGTTTGCAACTGCCGGCTTTTTGGACCGCTGCATTGCCTGCGGACGCTGCGTGACCGCGTGCCGGGACGGGGGATATAATGCGGTGTCGCTTGAGAACCGGCAGGTGGTGATTGACCGTACCCGGTGCGACGGGTGCGGGCTCTGTTCGCAGGTCTGCCCGGAGGGCGTGATCGTGATGCAGGAACGGAGGCGGGGACATGGGCGGTGAGGCCGGTGCATCCCGCGTGTCGGGCGGCCATGGCGATGAGTCGTCCGCGCAGGACATCAGCGGGTTGCCGCTGGTCGTCCA
>JAAZNH010000112.1 GCA_012798365.1 Methanomicrobiales archaeon
CGAGACTGCAACGCGGTGAATACCGCAACAGTTGGCTGCGATACCGAAAGCCTGGTCGGCAAGCGAGAAGATTGCCCCGCCATGTGCAACGCCGCCCGGGTTCATCTTGCCGGTGCAGTCCATCATGACGCGGGAATATCCTTCCCGCGCCTCAGTGATCTCCATCCCCAGCAGCCGGGCAAATTCACTGCTGTTGAAGATCCGGATCTGCTCCTGGATCGCTTCTTCATCAGGGGCATTCTGGCTGCAGGACATAAAATGTGCGGGGGATATTCCGATGGATTATTTGTAGTCTTTGCGGGTGTAGGAATACTTGCCGCTTTCGCCGCCGTCAGATACGATTGCGATCCACTCATAGATGGACTGGACCGCCCCGAACTTCTTGTACCGGCGCATGGAGAACCCGACCTTGAGTCTTTCGTCAAAGTAGATGCTGCCCTCATCCTTAAGCCGCATCGCAATCTCAAGATCATCCCCGGCATCGATGCAGCGGTACATGCCGGCCCGGACAAACGCATCTTTCCGGAACGCCGTGTTGCACCCGAGCGTATAATAAAACGTCCTGCTGTAGTAGCCGATCCTTGAGAACATGTTTGCCATGAACAGCGAGATCTGGTTGTTGATACCTTCTTCGATCGGGTAGACCGGGCCATAGACCTGCACAACTGACGGGTCTTTGAAATCCTCCCCAATCTTTTTGATCCAGTGCGGCGGCAGGATACAGTCGGCATCGGTGGTGGCGATAATGTCACCCTTTGCTGCCATTACGCCATCGTTGCGTGCTCCCCCGACTTTTTTGCTGGTCTGGGTGAAGACCTGGTCAGCGTATTTCCTCGCGATCTCGCAGGTTGCATCTTTGGATCCGCCATCAACTACGATGAGCTCGTACTCGCTGCGGGGAAGAGACTGGTGGCACAGCGAGACCAGGCACTGGGCGATATTCTCCTCTTCATTAAATGTCGGGATGATGACCGATATCATAAGGTTTTACTGGCTCCTTACCATATTTTTTGGCTGGAACCCAGATAAGGGTGATGCACAAAAAAGGGTTCAGGAAGTGGCGGTCTTGTCCCGTGCCACAAAATCCAGGACGCTCCGGATGACCCCGTCCATGTTGAGGTACTCGAACTGGGCAAACCGGCCGACAAGCGGGATGCCATGGCCGGAACACCAGTCCCGGACGATTTTGATATTCTTCTGGTAATCAAGATCGTAGACAACATAGGCAAACGGCTGGCGCTGCACAGCGGTATAGACAACCGATTCCGGCGTGCAGATGCCCATTTCGGCAAGCATCCGTTTCACTTCAGCAATTAACTCACTGTCAGAAAGTGTGGCGATTTCGTCCCCGGGCTGGTGCGTAATCTCAGCAAGGACCGAGCTGCAGCCGGGCGGGGTGACGTTCCTGCTGAAGTTTGACGGGAACGAGATCCGGTTGGTTTTGCCGAGTTTTTTATCCGGGATATACATCCAGGAAACCGGTGGAAGGGTTCCCTGCACACCTACATTGACACAGATGAGTGAATTGTATGTCAGTGCCCTGCAGGCATTTCGGATGGGATCCGGGACGTTCTCAAGGCAGGGAAGAAGGTGCTGGAGCGGGATGGTGCAGATGATCCGGTCGGCCGTGATTGTTTCGCTGCCATTGCTCACCTGCCATTGGTTGCCAGCCTTTTTTACCGATGTAACCCGATAGCCCGTACGGATACACTTCTCAATGGGTGCTGCGATTGCCCTGACAAGCGCCTCGATTCCCCCGTTGAGTGGGTACGAGAAGACGGCCTGGTGGGTATACCCTTCAGTCTCAATGCCGATTGCCGACTTGAGGATATCTTCAACCGGAGGACGGGGAATGCGGCCGTCCACCCAGTGCAGCGACATCTTTTCGGTGGGGTATTTCCAGATCTTCTCGTTATACGGCACCATGTAACAGTCAGCAATGCCGGGCCCGAACGTGAAATTGATCCATTCCCGGAAATTCTTCGGGGCCACAACTTCGCCTTTCTCGACAGCGATCAGGTTCCGGACAAACCCGTTGAGGCACAGGAACCGGTCTTCCGGCGGAAGATCGTACAGGCCGTTCTCGAAAGGATATTTGACGAATTTTCCTTTGTAAAAGATCTTGGTATTACGGTCATTACGCTGCTCATTCTCTGCGATCATCCGGCGCATGAACGAGAGGACTTCCTGGTCGCGGGAGAAGATGATATGGGACCCGCCGATATCGAACGTGAATCCCTTGTCGGTCACCGAACGGCACAACCCGCCGATCCGGGGTTCGGCTTCAAGGACGACGATCTGGTCGCCCCGTTCGTGGAGATGGCGGGCAAGCGTGACGCCGGTCAGCCCTCCCCCGAGAATTATTGTTGTCACGCCATACCGTTTGGCCGGCTGGATTTATATTAATGCGGGTTGAACCCCCGCGTCATATCGGCACAGCCATGGGGGTTGAAGGCGGATAGCACTGCCCATCCCTGCAAAGGAGCCCGGCAGGGCAGTCATTACCGCAGGTCCCGCAGTGGTTAGCGTCCGTCATCAGGTTGAAGCAGCCGTCCGGGCAGCTCGTCTGGCCGCTGGCGCATTTGACCCTGCAGTTGCCGTTCAGGCAGAAATGTGTGGAGGCACAAGCCTTGCCGCATCCGCCGCAATTGTTGTTGTCAGTGATGATGTCAACACAGGTACCATTGCATTTCACCCGGTCGGACGGGCAGATGAGCGGCTTGTTCGAGAGTGTTGGTGTCGGGCTGGTGGCAACGGTTTTAGGCGGGGTGGTGATGGGAAGCGTCACGATGGTTGTGGGGATAACGGTAGTATCCAGGGTCACGACCTCGACCCAGGAGCCGGTGCCCGATCCGCTCGTGACCGGGACAGGGGTGATTGTCGGTGCGGGTGTAACTCCTGCGCCAATGGACGGGATGAGACTCGAGCCCGTGATGAACGGGTATCCGACCAGCACGATCCCAACAAGGAGGATAACAACTCCGGCAACCGCGATAAGGCCGGTCATGGATTTTCCTGCCGGGGCTGCAGCCGGGGCTGGGGACCCGGCCTGCGGGGCGGGTGCGGGAGCAGGTGACCCGGCAGCCGGAATGTCCGGTGTCAGCGATGCACCGCAGGAGGTACAGAATCTTACGTCAGGTTCAATCGAAGCGCCGCAGAAAGGACAGAATCGCACGGACAATCACCAGTAGGGTAGTCTTTTACTTCATCCTGCAGAGGAAAAAATGTTTTCCCCTCCCGGGTTTTTTTAAACGCGGGCAGGTGTTCACGGAAAAATGCGTTATTCTTTTGAGATGTACCAGCCGGTGAGTGTCTCGTTGAGGATCTTCTCATCGGTTTTCTTCGTCACCAGGCTCACGACAATCATGGCAATGATGGAGATGATGAATGCGTAGGCCGAGAAGTGAAGCGGGATCTTGGCAAAGTCGATACCCAGTGCAACGACCTTGAAGTAGTTGAGGAACCCGAACGTGAGAGCTGAAATGAGGCCAAGGGCCATACTGGCAAGTGCTCCCTCGCGGGTTGCCCCGCGCCAGTACAGGCCGGCAAGGAGCGGGACTGCAAAGGTGCCCAGCATCGTGCCGATGCCCATCCAGATCAGGATTGCAAGCATCTCGGGCGGATTGATGGCAAGGAGCATGGTGCACAGTGCCGAGAGAATGACAACGATCTTGGAGATCGTGAGGACTTTTTCATCCGGTGCATCGGGCCTGAGGATCTTCTTGTAGATATCCCATGAGAACATGGCACCGATCGTGAGCATGAGCCGGTCCGTTGTTGACATGACTGCTGCAAGCACGATCACGGCAAAGATTGCCCAGAGGGCCTCAACGGGGAGAGCGGCTTCGATGCCTTTGAGGATAACGTAATCGCCGGCATTGGCAACCTTGGGCAGAACAATGGTGCCTTCCTTGACCAGCACCTGCCCGGCAAACCCGGTGAATTTTAAGAGGAACATCACGATACCATACGCAACAAAGGCGATCAGTGGTGCCCATTTGAACATCCGGACATCCCGGATCGAGAGGACATTATTGATCACATGCGGGGCACAGGCAAGGCCGACCATGAGGAGGACGGCAAAGGAGACCACGTATGGCAGAGCAAATGCGCCGGCCGGGTTCCAGGGCATGACCAGGTTCGGGTTGACCGCGGCCATGACCTCGTTGACCTGCGTAAAGCCGCCGGCCTTCCAGATGATAAGCGGTGCCATGATGCAGGTCCCGACAAGCAGGATAACTGACTGGACAACCCCTGCCCATGCGACTGCGTACAGGCCGCCGATGGTTGTATAGGCGGTCACCACCAGGGTTGCAATGACGAGCGCAAGCCAGAGGGGGATGTCAAAGATGGCGATGAGCACGATAGCGATTGCCGTGTACTGTCCCACAAGGTAGATGAGCGAGACGATGATGCCGGCAACTGCTGAGAGCGTTCGGAGCGCGACCGGGCTTTCGTACCGGTGGGCAAGGTAGTCCTGTACGGTTATGTAGCCGGATTTCTTTGCAATCGTATGGAGCTTGACGCCAAAGAAGATGATGCAGAAGCCAATCGAGAGCGGGACAAAGATCTGCTCCCAGATGGTTGGCCAGCCGAGTTTGAACCCGAGGCCGGAGACGCCGAGCATCGACATGCCTGATGCAACCGTCCCGATCATAAGGAGGACGAAAACCCAGAAGTCAAGCGATCTTCCGGCAACCAGGTAATCTTCCGTGTTCTTGATCTTCTTACTGGCCCAGGCGCCGATGGCAAGCATGGCAATAAAGTAAATTCCGATGATAACAACCGTGATCATATCAGCCATAGTCAGTCATGCCCCTCAAACGTCAGGCCCCAGTAGAGCAGGGCAATGATCACGATGATCACAACACCGCCAACCGCAGCAATGGTAATATCTGGTAATCCGAACATTGTACCATGTTAGCGTGTAGCATGCTACTATTTAACACGCTCGAAATGTTCCGATATTGAACGGGAACCCGGGTTGCGGGCCGGGCCTGCCCAGAACGACGGGGGTGCCCGGCGATAAAAACGAAACGATTATGTACCCGGGTAACGACGTGTCTTTCAGCATTTTTGGGGATTGAACCAGCGTGGACCTGCCGTACCTTTTTGCTCTTGCCATCCTGCCAATCCTGGTCATCTTTGCCGGCCTGGTCTTCTTCCGGCTGCCCGGGACCCTCATGGCGATCCTTGGCTGGGTCCTTACCATTGCAATCGCGGTCCTTTTCTTCAATACAACGCCCATGATTGCCCTTTCCGCCTCCTGGGCCGGTGTCCTCTCCTCGTTTGGCATCTCCCTGATGGTCTTTTTCACCATCCTGCAGGTCACGATGATGGACCTGACCGGTGCCATCACCCGGATCACGGCCTGCATCCGGTCCATTGCTTCAGAACGGTACGAACAGATCATGATCCTGAATGTGGGCTTCGGATCGTTCCTTGTCTCAATCGGGGCGACTCCCGTAACGATGCTTCCGCCCATCATGCTTGCGCTCGGTTTCTCACCCGTGGCCGCGGTTGCGCTCCCCTGCCTTGGCTATGATCCGCTCACGTCCTTCTCGCTCCTCGCCGTCCCGATTACCATCCCCGCCGCGGCGTTCGGGTTTGATGCAAAAGCGCTCGGCTGCGAAGTCGCCCTCTTCCTGCCGGTCATCTCCACCGGCCTTGCTCTTGGTATGCTCTGGGTTGCTGATGGTTTTTCCGGTGTGCGCAAGGGTTTCTCCACGGCAGTTATTGCCGGCCTCACGCTGGGGCTGTCGGCGATTCTCTTTGTGAACCTGCTGCCGTCATCCGCCATCGGCCTTGTAGGAGTCTTCTCGGGCCTTGTCACAATCCTTGTCCTCTTCATCGTCCGGGCAATCCGCCGGAGGCACAACCCGCCCG
>JAAZNH010000113.1 GCA_012798365.1 Methanomicrobiales archaeon
CACTCCCCAGTCCCCCGCAAGGACCCGGAGATCGGATATCCGGGAGTCAAGATGGCTGTCAACAAGGCCCACCTCATGGCTGACATAGGTGGATTCAAGGTCCTGGTAACTTGCGATCAGGTACGTGGAGGAGATGGAAAAGAGGACAAAAATGATGACAAGGAATGCAAGACAGAGGGTGACCAGTACCTTATGACGAAGATTCATTCTCCCGACCTGCCGCACCAGCTGTTCGCGTAAGTCACTACTATAACAATGTTATATAAAAATTTATGGCATAATAGCGATCAGTTGGCTGGCAGTACATACAACGTACTCTATGCTATGCCCGGCTGGTGGGCGGGCCGCCATCATCCACGCCTCCCCTCTGTGCCAAACCATGATATTGCGGGGCTCCTGCATCCGCCGGGCAGCTTCTGTTCTGCCCGGGAAATACCCATAATATATATAACATGTCAGGAAAAAGGGAGAACAATAGCCGGCAGGCAAAACACTAACCAGCGCACCAGAACAACCTGCGCACGGGAAAGGAAACGGAAAAGGGCATGGGTGTCTTCGGATTCAAACCGGATATCAGGAAACTTGAGACTGACCAGGACGTTGACGGTCTCACCCGGGCCCTGTCTTACCAGGACGCCGATATCCGGCTTGGGGCTGCAAAGGCACTCTCCAATTTCTGTTCCCTGGACGCCTGCCCTGCCCTGGTCACGTGCCTGAAAGATGAGGATGAACAGGTGCGGGATGCCTCCATCAACACCCTTGTTGCCATGGGAGAAAATGCCATCCCGATCCTGTTCAATGCCATGGGTGACCAGTCGTGGCTGGTCCGCCGGGGTGCGACCCGGGCCCTTACCAAGCTCCGGTACACCCCGGATGACGATGAGATCAAGGTCTGTTTCCTGTTTGCCGAAGGGTCCTGGGAGGAACTGGCCGGCTTTAAGAAAAAGGCCATTCCCTACCTGATTGAAGGATTAAAAGATGAGAATCCCGGGATCCGCAAGGGGGCTGCCCAGGCGCTCGGGTCCATCGGCGACCCGGACGGGTTTGAACCGCTGACCCGGGCCATCAGTGATCCGGCAGTCGAGGTGCGGGCCCCTGCCATCCTTGCTCTCGGGGAACTCAAAGACCCCCGGGCCATCCCCTTCCTGCTGAACCTTTTCTACGATGGCAATGCCGGGATCCGGAATGCGGCAGCGGACGGTCTTGCTGCTATCGGCATGCAGGCGTTCGAGCCGCTGGTGGCAGCCCTCAGTGATCCCAAGACCAGTGCAAGGCTTGCCGCCATCCGGGCGCTGGGAAAGATAAAAGATCCTAACGTGATCCCTCCCATTCTTGCAAAACTCGAGGATGCATTCCCCGAGATGCGGACCAGTGCAGCCGTTGCCCTGGGAGAGATCGGGGCCCCGGCGCTTCCGCAGGTCCTTGACGTGATGAAGCGGGGCTCCCGCATTGCCCGGCTTGCCTGCCTCGATGCCTTTGCCAAGACCCTTGACGAGCGGGTGACCCAGGCCCTGGTTGCTGCAAGCAAGGAGACCGACGAGCAGATCGCAAAAAAGGCAGAGAGCGTGCTGCGCAAGCGGGAGGGCCTCAAGGTCTGGCAGACGGCGCTTGAAGAGGATATGTCGTCAAGTCCCGTCTCCTCTTCGACAGCCGAGGCCTGGAACATCCGTCAAGAGCGCAAGGCGTTTGAGCAGCTCGGTTCCCAGGAGACCGACAAGATCCTGGAAGTCCTGCGGGATGACAACCAGGTGAGCCGGCTCCGGGGCATCCTCAAGCGGGTGAACGAGAACCGGCCGGTGGTTGAAGCCCTCGTCCTCATCATGCGCAACAAGGATGTCGAGATCAAGCGCCGGGCCGTTGAAGCCATCAACCGGCTTGAAGGCATCTCGGGAAACCCGCTCCTTATCGCCCTCAATGACAACGACTCCTTCATCCGCACGGTTGCAGCACGGAACCTGGGCCGGCTGGGGTCGGTTGACGCAGTCATGCCGCTTCTCCAGCACGCGGCATCGGACAAGGACAATTTCGTTGCCGGCACGGCCGCCGAGGCAATCACCACGATGTCAAGCCTCCCGAACCTGAAGATGCCGGTGATCGATGCCCTGATCAATGCCCTGACAAGCGATACCGCACCAATCCGGGCAAAAGCCGCCGAGATCCTCGGGAACCTCGGTTCACCGGTTGCCGTGCAGCCGCTCATCAGCCTCTTCCGGGACCGGGATGATAAGGTGGTTGAGCTGGCAGCCGAAGCCCTTGCCGAGATCGGCAAGCAGGCGTTCCCGGCCCTTGCGCAGGCCACCTATGACGATGACCCGCGGACCCGGTGCGGCGCCCTGTCAGCGCTGGGGGAGTTCGGCCCCAAGGGAGAAGCCTATGTCAAAGAGGCCTTAAAGGACTCGAACCCGGATGTCCGGGACCATGCCCGGCGGGTCCTGGCTGCCCTGAAAAACGAGACCGATATTCCTGCCCCGGCCCGGGCCGGCATCGCCGGGCTCCCCCGGGCACCGGCCCAGCCGCCCCGGAAAGCCGCGATGTCGGCAGCCCCGGCACCAACGGGACCGGCCCGGCCCCCCTCCCGCCACCCTGCACCCGCAGCCTCTGCACCCGCGGTGTCTTCTGCGCCGCCTTCGCCCCCAGCCGGGAGGAAAGCGGCAGGAACGCACGATCCGGACTCCCTGATCCCCCTGCTTGCGAAAAAGGACCGGAATGTCCGGATCAAGGTGATTAAAGCCCTCGTTGCCATGGGTGAGCCGGCGTTCCTCCCCCTGACCTTTGCAGTCTTTAACCCGGACAAGGCCCTCAGGATCGGGGCGCTCCAGGCGCTTGCGTATTTCGGGGTCATGGGCGCACCCTACATTGTCCGGGCGCTGGAAGACGATGACATCGAGGTCCAGCACAGCGCGTACCGGCTCCTCAACCAGCTTGACGGAAAATTCGGTCTCCCCCGCTCCGGCGGGCCGGCCCTGACCGTTGCAACCCCTGATGCTGGCGGGAGCATGGCAACGCCGGCAGAAGCTTCTCCATGCGAACCGGCCCCCCTGCCACCTCCGCCCGCCCCGCAGAAACTCTACCCGGCCGATATCATTCCCCGGCTTGCGGACAGCGACGAGGATGTACAGGAGCGTGCCGGTGAGGTCCTGGCATCGATGGGCGATGCCGCGTTCCTGCCGGTTGTCTATGCAGCCTACCATCCGGAAGCACCGATGCGGGTGGGTGCTCTCAATGCACTCGTGCGGTTCGGCGACCGGTGTGCCCCGCATATCATCAAGGCTCTTGAGGATCCCGACCTTGTGGTCAGGCACGCGGTATACCGGATCCTTGCCCGGGAAGATGGCAGGTTCGGTCTTCCGCGGGTGGGCGGCCCGTCCCTGTCGACAGGGGCGCCTCTCGAGGAACCCGGTGCCGCAGGGAGCGGGACGCTCGCGGCTGTATCTCCGGAGCACGCCGTGCCGGAACAACCGGCAGTCTCGCTTGAGGGCATCACGGATCCGGCAGAACTCGCCGGGTATCTTGAACATGCAAGTAAGGACGTGCAGATGAACGCAGCAATGGCACTGGCCATGATGGGCGGGGCCGCAGCACCGGCCCTCATCGAGGCATTTGCCGGCAGCAAAGATGCCCGGGCAACGGCTGCCGAGGTGCTCGGGAGTCTCGGGCCGGATGCGGTCGACC
>JAAZNH010000015.1 GCA_012798365.1 Methanomicrobiales archaeon
CAACACCGGCAGAAAGCGAGGGTGCTCGAAAGGATTAACATGCCCCTGAAAAATAAAATGCAGATGATGGAAGAGAAAATCGCTAAAATTACAAAACACAGCCGGAAGATGCTCACACTATCAGAGATGGCAGATATTCTCCGGAACCGGAATACAGGACCCGTGCAATGAGAATCGCCTTCTTTATTCACAAAGATTATAATTTTACCTTCGATGTCCTTTCCCGGGCAATTCCGGAGCTCTCCCGGGATCACCAGGTTGTTGGTATTCTGGAATTCCCCGAGGTGCTCACGAAATATTCCGGTCTTGACATCCCGAAAAAATACCTGGAACTTTTCGGGCCCTGGACTACCATGAAACTGGGACTTTTCACTCTCCGGAAACGGCTGGGGCTCATAGTCGGAACCGTCCATAACAAAGGTGGCTGCAGTTCGTTCTCCCACCTTTCCTCTAAATACTCTGTTGAGTACCAGGCATTCTCCAATCCCAATGATCCGGAAGTAATCGACTGGATTACAACCCATGAAATTGACGTTGTTTTTATCTTTATTGGCCAGATCCTGAAAAGCGGGATCATCCATTCGCCGAAATGCTGCATCGTCAACAAGCATTCTGCGCTCCTTCCGGCAAACCGGGGCCTCCTTCCTGTGTTCTGGGCCCTGCTCCATGATGAGAAGGTTGGTTTCACGCTTCATAAGGTAACAGAAAAGATCGATGACGGAGAGATCCTGTACCAGAAATCGTATGAGAAAAAATCCTTGTCTATCATCGGGTGGTATGAACGGATATACGCGGATGTTCCGGGAGCACTCGTGAAGGTAATCCACATCCTGGAAACAGGAAATGAACCCCGGCCCCACGCGGAGTATCCCGCGTCCTATCATTCATTGCCGGACCGTGCGGATGTGGAACAATTTGAAAACCGGGGATTGAGAATTATCTGATAAATGGAAGCGAATGAGGAAAAATGAATCCCCCGCTGTCCCGGTATCCGACGACAGATGAAATTATGTGCCCCGGGATCAAACTAGGTAGGGAACGATGAAACTTAAGGATTTCCTGTATTATTTTTTATTTGCGGTCGGAATTGTCCTGATCCTGTATCTCATCATCTCCTCAAAGATCCTTGAGAATCTCGATATTTTCCGCGAAGTAAATTACGCCCTCCTCACCCTCGCGTTTATCCTGACCAATCTCAACGTCATCGTCAAGATCTACCGCTGGCAGTATATCTCCCAACTCTACGAATGTGAGATCCCCTTTACTGAGTCGACAAAAATCGTGGTTGGCAGCTTCTTTGTTTCCGGGGCAACACCGGCAAAGGTAGGGGAGATTGTCAAGGCGTACCTTATGAAAAAACGCCACAACCTCTCCCTGATAAACGGGGTCAGTGGCATCCTTTATGAACGGGTCTTTGAGATTGCTATCCTGTTTTTAGTCTCTATGGGGATCTTCTCTTTGGGACTCCAGGAAAAGAATCTCATTATCCTTCAACTGACACTTGCGCTCCTGGTGATATTCCTTATTGCGTATTTTTTTGCCGACCAGGTTGCCGGGCTGGCCCGGAACCTCATTAATAAAACAAAGATTGCAACGATCGATTCAGCGAACCTCCAGTTCCGGAAACTGGCCCCTAAGCACGCCCTGATCATATTCCTCATATCGGCGGCAGCCTGGATCCTGGAATTCCTCAGGTTGTGGGTTGTTGTCAAAGCTTTCGGGTTTGACCTGAGCCTGTTCCAGGTTTCTGTGTTCTTCAGCCTTGCCGTCCTTATCGGTTTCCTCTCACAAATTCCCATCGGGATTGGGGTCTTCGAGGGATCCCTTGCATTTTTCTTAAAGGAAGCCGGGATACCCTCCTATTATGCATTCGGCATCGCCCTTGTGGACCGGGTCATTTCAATGTATTACGTCATGATCATTGGACTTATTTATTACAAATGGGCTCTTAGATCAATCATGGACGAATCGCCATGATTTCCGTAATCATCCCGATTTTTAACGAAGAAGAGATGCTTACCCGGTACGATCGTGACCTGTTTCCTGTTATCGAATCCTTAAAAACAGAATTCTCCGAGGATTTTGAAATCATTCTCGTGGATGATGGGAGCAGAGATAAAAGCTGGGAGGGAATCAGCCGCTATGCAAAATCCCGCACGGATACTGTCGGCCTGAAGAACGAGAGGAACTGTGGGATGGGCTGTGCGATGAAGAACGGGATCCGGAACTGTAAAGGCGATGTCCTTGTCGTTCTTGATGCTGATTTGACGTTCAGGCCGGAAGATATCAGGAAGCTCCTGTCAGAATACCGGAAGAGCCCGGCTGACTGCATCAACGGGTCCCCGTATCTCGGTGTGGGACTTCTGGATGATGTCCAGTTGTGGCGGCTCATCCTGAGTAAATCGGTCAATATCATGTACCGGATCTTACTCCGGCAGAAAGTGACCAGCATCAGCCCGATTTTCCGGCTGTACCGGCGGAGTGTTTTTGATAAGATACAAATCACAAGTAATAATTTTGAGATCAATGCCGAAATTCTGGCAAAGATGATCATTGGTAACATGACGGTCCATGAAGTTCCGGTGGCCCTGCACAAACGGGAGCTTGGCCAGTCCAAGGCAAATACTCTAAAAAGCATCCGGAACCACCTGCGCATCCTCTCGAAGATCTTCATGGTCAAATACCTGAAACGCGAATGGACCTGATACTCAGGATCATTCCCGAACACTACTAAAAAAAAAAATAAAAAAACGTGGAACGAGACCCATGCAACCATCAACCCCCGCTGATCCGACAAAGATGTCCCAAGAGGAACTGTACCGCCTGAATATCTATCATGAGACAGATGAGGTCCAGGATAAAAAGCAGCTCCAGTCCCTCTACGGGCAGGTCAACGAGGACCAGGACCGGTTCATCATCAGCTCCGTGTATGGGAAGCGGGTTCTGGATGTCGGGGCCGGCTATGGGACACTCTCGCGCCGGCTCAAAGAAGCCGGCCTTGATGTAACGGCGATTGAACCCAATCCCCACACAAGAGAACTGGCAAAGAAATGGAACAATGTTGACGAGCTCCCGTACGGCATTTACGAGACTCCGTTTGAGACGGATACATTCGACACCGTGATCCTCCGGGAATGCGTGGAACATCTTGACATTCCTGCTGCGATGAAGGAGATCAACCGGATCTGCAACCGGCGCGTCCTCATCTTCCAGACCAATTTAAACCCCCTCATCGCGCTTGCCCGCAAGCGGATCGGCCACGAGGAGTTCAATCCCCAGAAGCTCCCGTATTACGAGAAACAGCTGGCGGATGCCGGGTTCATAAAGCAGACCGTGATCTTCCGGGATCCTCTTGCCTTTCCCTTGTCCGGCGGGTATCATGCCCGGCAGCTGGTCCCGCGGTATCCCCCGGCCGAACATGCGGTCCTTTGGGTGGACCATGGCGTCACGAGCCTGATGCAGCTGACCCGGATTGCCCGGTTCTTCTGCTGGCGCTTCCTTCTGATTGCAGAAAAATAACAGAAATCCCCCGTTCCCCTCCCACCCGCGGAGGGCAGGTACCCTACGGTCTCATATTCCCCAAACTCACATACTATGATACCATGTCCAACCTTACCGTCGCGGTTCTCGCCCCGCCGGACTATGCAAAAGACCTGGGCAAGAAGGGCACCATCTCCGATATCACCTTTTACAACCTGAAGAAAGGTGAGGCCACCGTCACGTTCATCGAACCGACGCGCTACCCGGAGAAGCTCTCCAGCCTCTTCTACGCGGTCTCGATGTCTGACAGCGTGATTCTCGTGGTCAGCGAGATCAGCGCCAGTTTCGGGGAATGTGTCCTGATGATCCAGTGTGCCGGGAAGGCAAAGGGGTACCTGATCTTAAAGAATTATATCACACCCGACCAGATCGCCCCGCTTATCAAGGGCACGGTGCTCGAACACTATGAAGTGATCGAGGAAGATATGGTTGGCCTGCGGGAGAAGATGCTTGACTCTGCGGTCAAACAGACCGCCCACGAGAAGGCCCACGATGGCGCCGGCAAGGGGGTTGTGCCGGTTGATGCGCACTTCAACGTCAAGGGTGTGGGGGTTGTGGTGCTCGGCTCGGTTGCGCAGGGAGCGATCAAAAAACATGACACCATGAAGGTCCTGCCAACGGAGAAGACCGCCCAGATCCGGTCCATCCAGAAGCATGACGATGATGCCGACTCTGCGATCCGGGGCGATCGTGTCGGGCTTGCCCTCAAGAATATCGAGTCTGAGGACCTGGACCGGGGCTTTGTCCTGACCAATGATCCATCGATCAAGCATGCAACTACTATCACCGGAAAGGCCCAGCTGGTGAAGTACTGGCCGGCCCCCCTCAAGGAGGGGATGGTCCTCTACGCCGGTTACTGGATGCAGTTCCTCCCCACTCGGCTTGAGAAGGTTGTCGCAGAGGGCGACTGGCGGATGCCGGTGCTGACCCTGAAGCTGGAAAAGGACCTGGTATATCCCCCGGGCGCCCGGGTTGTCCTCCACTATCTCGAAGGCGGCAAGCTGCGGGTTGTCGGCTCGCTTGAGCTGGAATAAGGTGCAATACCGGAAATAATTCCCCGCCCTCCTCTTTTTTGGGAAAGTCCGGGTGTTGTCCTTTTGGTGGGCGGGATCTGGTTATTCTGTGCGAAACGGATCGTGATTTTTTTTGGAAAAACCGGAAGTCGATTGATCCGGATGAGGTCTTCAATCGGGATCGCACTTGCGATTGAAATTGAAAAACTGGATCGTGATTGATCCGGATCAGTTTTTCCATCGCGATCATGATCGCGATGAAAATTTTAAAATCAAAGTCTGCTCAAAATTTTTCAATCAAACCTTGCTTAAAAAAATTTTAATCAAGGTCTGCCTGCAAAAAGGTAAGCTGATCTGAAACAAAATCCAAAGCGCTGGTTCGACGGAGCCCCCATTTATTCCACAGTTTTTCAATCAAGGTCTGCTTGAAATTTTTTAATCACGATCCGATTTTTCCGGAAAAATCACAACTCGGTTGGAAAGAAAAAATCAGATCGTGATTGATCTGGATTGGGTTTTTGATCAGGATTGTCACCGCGGCCGAAATTTGAAAACCGGATCGTGAATGATTTGGATGAGATTTTTCATCAGGATCGTGATCGCGACGGGGATTTGAAAACCGGAAGTTGATTAAAAATGCAGGATACTGTACAGCAGTTCCTGCACGTCAGCATGATATTCTCAAGGAACTTCCGGCTGCGGGATTCGGGTTGCGCCATGGCCCGGACGGGTCCCGTTACCCGTGAAAACCGCCCGCTTTTTCCCCCCGCGCCCAATCATCTTATCTGTTCAGACAATCATCTATTCTTTGAATACCATGATCGAATGGATTATCCTTGGCGTAATTGCCGTTGTCATCATCGTGCTGATCCTCTGGATCGTCATGATTTACAACCGGTTCGTTGCCCTGAAGAACTCATCCGAAGCAACCCTTGGCCAGATCCGGGTTGCCATGAAGAAGCGGCTGGACATGATCGACCAGCTCCTCGGCTCAGTCAAGAGCTATGCAAAGTTCGAAAAGGAAACCCTTGAGCGGGTAACCGCCATGCGGTCCGCGGTTGCAACTGCATCCCCCGGCGATATCAACAAGTTTGAAGCCGAGTCCCGCTCCATCTTCGGCCGGCTCCTTGCCGTTGCCGAGAACTACCCCGACCTCAAGACTTCGGGAACGGTCATGAGCATGATGAGCTCCATCAAGGACCTGGAGGACGAGATCGCCCGCCAGCGCTACACCTTCAACAACATCTCGCAGGAATTCAACACCATGATGGACACAATCCCCTCCAACTTCGTTGCCAAGCTGATGGGCCTCATCAAGCTTGAGTACCTCCAGTTCGAGGAAGCAATCAAGACCCCGCCGAAGATTGAGTTCTGAACCGGGTAATTCCTGTGAGCGAGAAAACCCAGCTCCAAGTGGTGGTGGGCGCCGGGCTGTTGCTCGGCCTCATCGCCTTCGCTATTGTCATTGGCTTTGCCCCGGCGTTTGACGGGGACCTGACAGTCACATCGTACAATGCGGTCCTGTCGGACGATGGCAGGCTCTCTGAGGAGTATACCTACCATGTCGGAAACGGCGGGGAGTACCGCATGCTCTACCGGATCTGGCAGGCACCGGTCACGGTCAATGCCAGTTACAGCGAACCGTACATCAGCCTCGTGTCCATGACACCGGCACCCGGAACAACCGGTTATGTCAAGGACCTGAACGGGAAGGTTGCCGTCTTCGGGTC
>JAAZNH010000114.1 GCA_012798365.1 Methanomicrobiales archaeon
ACCCTGCATGCCCGTCTCGGTCATGCGCGCGAGGTTCATTCCTTCGTGGCTGAAGTCAGAGGTGTCATGGACAATCTTTGCCGTGGCTTCTGCACGGGTTGCAACATCCTGAATGGTGCGGGAGAGATCTTCCATGGCCTTCTGCACCTGCATGATCGATTCCAGTGACTTCTCGACATTGACGCTGACAGCGGTTGCATTCTTGGCAACCTGGCCGGCTCCTGCCGAGACTTCTTCGACATTGGCGTTAGCTTCTGAGGTCCCGTTCTGGATCTTGTCCATCTGGCCGTTGATGAATGCCAGGGCATCATCGATCTTCTTCTGGGCTTTGCGTGCTGCTTCCCGGATCTCGGTCAGGTCAGTGAAGAATTCCATAGCCCCGATGGTGTTGCCGTTCGTGTCAATGATCGGCACACCGGAGTAGGCAATATCATACTGCCGTCCCTTCGGGAACGCCTGGGTCTCGGAACTGGCCATCTTTCCCGACATCATGCACTGGCCGGAAGCACATTTGCCGGTGCGGCAGTCCGGCGTCTTGAAGTGATCGAAACACTTCTTGCCGATCATCTCATTCGGAGATGAACCTGCCATGGTGGCTGAAGCCTTATTCGCATACAGGATGCTGAATTCCTTGTCAATGATGAACGCGGGGACGGGTATTGCATCGAGGTGACCGACGACAGCGTTGATGGTATTATTGAGTCCCTGGATCATTGTGCCATAGCCACCCTGGAACCGGGAGGTATCGCCACGGGCGGTGAGTTTTCCTTCCACCGCTGCCGAACTAATGGAGGTGATCTCGTCACTGAATGCCTGGATATTATTGACCACTCCGGTGAATGCTTCCGACACCTCACCGATTTCATCACCGCCCTGGACCATCCGCGCATTCTGGTCAATCTCCTGGGCAGCGCCCTCAAAGTCGCCGATCATGACCTTCTTACCCAGCGAGACAAGGTCTCCCATCCGGCGGGCAATGGAGTTGCCAAACCGTGTGGCAATGAACGAACCGATACCAATGCTGATGATGAGGATGATGATAATCCAGTTGCGCAGGTTATCGACCGGCCCGCTGAAATCTGCCGGGTTGACACGGGAGACAACAATCCAGTCAAGGGGCGCAAAGTAGGTGTAATACGCAACCGCATCCTTTCCCTGCCAGAGATAGACAATCCGCTTGGTGCTGTCTTTGACATTTTCTTTGTCAGCAATCATCTTCTTGACAAAGTCCTCATCGGCCATGTTCTGGCCCTGCATCGAGGGGTGAATCAGGAGGTCACCCTTGCTGTTCATGACATAGAGGTACCCGTTTTCGCCGATCTTGGTGCCGAGGATCTCGGTCTTTAACGGTCCGTAGACATTGTCTTCGGGAGTACCGACAAAGAGGATACCGATAATCTCTCCATTGGAGCTGAGGATGGGCTCATACGCAACAACGTATTTCTTTCCCACGACATCGGCAGTGCCATAATAGGTTTTGCCGTTTTTTATGACCGCATCATACACAGCAGCGGAGACTTCCGTTCCAACAGCACGTTTCCCGTCCGCACCGATGACGTTTGTAGAAACACGGATAGCCTTGTCACCGATTTTCTGGAAGACTGTTGCCTTGCTGCCCATGTCCGTTTCGATAGAATCGACAATCGCGAAATTGTCGTTGACCACCTGGCTGCCGTAGGCGAGTTTTCCTCCGGAGATGGAAGGTGATCCATAGGCAGCATACCGGTTGCGCAGGAGGTTTAGGTCGCCGTCCAGTTTTGTCTTTGACAGGTCATACGAGTTCGAGGTCATGCCCCGTATATCATTGACCTGCGTGTTGAGGGTCATATCGAGCTGTTCATTGATGGCATTGCTTGCGATCACGTATGCCACGCTGCCAATGAGCAGCGATGGGACGATGACGAGGGCAAGGCAGATGATGAGGATCTTGGTCCCGATCTTCATCCGGTTGAATCGTTCCTGGAATGTTTGTGTCATTTCTTCACCTGGTTGGTTTGTGTGAGTGTGGTTATTCGTCTGCGGTCCCGGGTTATCCCTGCCCGATATCCACCAGCAGGTGGCGGATGTCGATCCAGATGATCAGTTCGTTCTTCTCATGCTCTTTCTCCTTGATCTTTTTCTTGATGATGCCGTTGATGGCAGCATCCTCACCTCCACCGGAGGCTGAAGTTGAATCGATGTCGCTGCGTTCAAATGTTGAAACGGCAAGGACATCATCAACAAGGATTCCGGTCTTGGCCTTCGTGATCTTCTCGTCAAGGACAATGATCCGGCTGTTTTCGATGGGCTGCTCGGTTTTTTCAAGGATATTGAGCCGTTCTTTGAGATCGATGATGGTGGTAATCTCACCCCGGAGATCGATGATCCCTTTCATGTAGGACGGGGTATTGGGCAGCTGGGTGATGGAGGTGTATTCAACCACCTCCCTCACGTCAAAAAGATCAACTGCGTAATGCTCTTTTCCCAGCAGGAACTCGACAACCTGGAGGTTTCCGGATTGTCGGGACGCCTGGTTTTTCCCGGCCTTTTCTACCGGGGGAGTTAAATCCTGCCCGGCAGAGGCGGCCTTTTCTTCTTTTTCACCTGCTGTCTTTGTCATGGGAAACCCCTGGTCTTTAAACCCTGAACTTCGAGACTTCCTTTGTCACGCGGTCAACGATAGTGTTGACATTTGCAACCACCTTGGTGATCTGGTCAATTGCCGCGCTGGACTCCTGGCTTGCAGCTGCAGCATCGGTGGCTTCGCGGGTGGTAGCCTGCATAAGGCCGCCCACTTCATTGACACTGGCCGTTACTTCTTCAACCGATGCAGCCTGCTCTTCTGCGGCAGCGGCAACTTCGCTCATATTCTGGCTGATCTTGTCAATGGAAGAGACGATCTTGTTGAAGCTGGCAAGCGTCTCGTGCAGCGCCTCGCTTCCCTCTTTGACGCCGGTGTTCGATGCCGATACTGCATCGACAGCATCCAGGGTCTGCTTCTGGAGGCTTGCGATCATCTCCGAGATACGTTCCGCGGATGTACGGGATTCAACAGCGAGCGACTTGACTTCCGTTGCGACAACAGCAAATCCGCGTCCTGCATCGCCGGCCCGTGCAGCCTCGATTGCTGCGTTGAGTGCGAGCAGGTTCGTCTGGTTGGCAAGGTCCGTGATCAGGTTGACGATCTCGCTGATCTTGTCCATCTGGCTCTTGATCTCAAGGATGATCTGGTTGACATCGTTACTGGACTTGGTGATGCCCTGCATGCCCTGCTCGGTCTTCTGGGCAAGCTCCATGCCTTCCTTGCTGAAGTTGGTGGTGTCCTGGACGATCTTTGCAACCAGCTCGGACTTTGTGGCAACATCCTGGATGGTGCGCGAGAGGTCTTCCATTGCCTTCTGGACCTGCTCAACTCCGGCGGTTGCTTTCTCGGCATTGACTGATACGCCACTTGCATTCTTGGCAACCTGGGCTGAACCGGCACTGACTTCCTCAACACTGGCATTTGCCTCTTCAGCGCTTGCGGCAAGGTCGCCTACCTGCTGGTTTACTGTCTGCAGGGCTTTTGAGACCTGGATGCCGATATTATTGATGGACTCCTTGAAGCCGATGACATCGCCCCGTGCGACAATCTTCTCATCAAACCGGGCAGTGAAATTGCCTTTTGCATATTCATTGCAGGTCTGCATTGCTGCCACAACGGGTGTTGAAACCGCATCAAGGGTCTCGTTGACTCCCTGGATAACCTCCTTGTAACCACCCTTGAATTTGCCCGTGTTTCCGCGGGTCTGGAAGTTACCGGCAACTGCTGCTTTTGAGAGCATGTTTGCTTCGGCAATCAGGGCACGGATGGAGTCGATTGTGGTCTGGAGAGCCGGGACGACTTCATCCTGTGCGTCTGCGGCCTTGAGCTGGGTTGAGAGATCGCCTTCGGCTATCTTCTGCATGGTGCCAAGGACCCATTTCTGCTGGCCGGCTGCATAGGTATCCATTGTCTTTGCCATATCCCCGATCTCATCCTTGCGGTTGAGGTTGAGCCGGACGCTGAGGTGACCCTTCTTGAGCTCTTTGAGGTTATTTGCAACCATGTCGATCGGGCCGGTGATGCTCTTTGAGAGGTAGACGGCAATACCGAGGCCGGCAATGACTGCAATCAGCGTTGCAGCGATCATCATCATGGATGCCGATGCTGCTGCTGCGCTGGAGGTTTTGTCAAGTTCTGCAGCAGTGGTAAATGCACTGGAAACGAGTTCCTTTTCTGCTGCAATACATTCAGCGCGTGCCGTTACTGCGGGACTTCCGGCGGCAAGGCCGGCATCTACGCCTGCGGTATTGCCTGCATCGGTCATCTGCTCAAGTTTTGTGTATTCTGTCTGCATCAGCGCCCAGGCCTTGTCGAACCTGGCCAGGGTGGCTTCGTCTGCATCGCTCAGCGGCCGGGAACGGAACTCCTTCATGTTGTCATTAATAATCGCAACCTGGGCTTTGAGGGAGTCGCTTGTTGCCTTACGATCTGCCGGTACCGCAATATACCGGTAGATATCTCCCCGCATCTTCTCAAGTGCAGCATTGGTAAGGGCAAGGTTCTCTGCCCCCTGCATCTTCTGGTACAATACATCCTGGCGTGCCTTGGCATCCATGAGATTGACGTACCCGATGCCGGCAACCACCACTAAGATGAGCAGGACGATCAGGAAGCCGCCCATCAGTTTCTTTCCAATTTTCATGTCGTCAATGAAACTCATACGCACTCACACATCTCGATCTTTTGCACCGGGGCACAGAGCACCGGTATTCCCCCCGTCGGATGGATAATCCCCCGGCCGGTCCCAGCACCCGTTGCGAGCAACCCTCACTATTTCCCATCATCATATTTGCTCATCAAAGAGTCAGGGTAACATAGACTTACATTCGCGAAACTATTTAAAGGTTCGGTAAACACTCATCAAAAGCAATGTTTAATACTGTTGAGCAATAATGATGAATACTTGCGGAGAAATGGGGCAGCCATAATACTTTCTACCATATATTCAGAGGACGGAGAAACCATGGTGCGTGAGGAGGAAATCAAACGGATTGTTGATCTGCTCGGCCAGAACCCTTCGGGGCTGACCATTGAGCAGGTGTCCCGGCAGTTGTCAATCAACCGGACCACTGCAGCAAAATACCTGAATTTCATGATAGCATCCGGCCAGGTAAAGAAACGGAACGTTGGCCCGGCAAAGATCTTCACGCTCGCTCCCCGGATTCCCATGTCCCATTTCCTGAATCTCTGGCAGGATGGTATTGTTGTACTGAGTAATGATCTTGAAGTGCAGCAGATCAATGATCCGTTACTATCGGTGCTCGGACTTACGCGCGATGGTATGATTGGTGAGCCGGTTGACAAATCCCCTCTTGCCCCGTATGTGGACAAATCAGCACTGGAACTGCTCATCAAAGCCCGTGATGGTCAGGAGCAGGTCCAGATCACAACGTTCCGTATCCGTGACCGGGAAGAAAAATTCCGGCTGAAGATGATCCCTCTTGCTCTTGAACAGGGAGAGCGGGGACTCGGGCTTATCTTTGAACAGTTGCCGGGCATTCCGGATCTTCCGGTCGTCGAGAAGCCATCATCCCGCGGGAATGGCACTGAACCAGCTGACGACAAAGCGGAATTACAGCGGCGGATATCAGAACACCGGAAGATCGAAAAGGCGCTTGTTGAATCGGAGGCAAAGTACCGTGCGCTTGTCGAGAATATCGCAGAAGTTATCTTCACCGTAAATGACAGCGATGTCATCACGTACGTGAGCCCCGCCATCAAGAACCTGACAGGGTATGCTCCCTCCGACATGACCGGCAAAAAACTCCAGGATTTCATCTTTGCTGAGGATATGGTGCCGTTTGAGAAAGGCCTGGGCCAGACCCGGCGCGGTATCGCAACGCCGTTTGAAATCCGGCTCATGACCATGCATTCTTCGGTCCGCTGGGTCCAGATCTCCGGAAGGACGCTTGCCGGAAAACCATCCGGCGGCGGATTCCATGGGGTTATTGCTGATATTCATGAAAGAAAACGTGTTGAGGATGCACTCCGTCATGCCAATAAGCAGATCATTCTCCTGACAAGTATCACCCGTCATGACATCCTGAACGGGATCACCACCATGCGGCTGGCCCTGGAACTCATCAAGAACGAGCCCTTGAATGATAAACTGAAACATTTTGTCGAGCAGCAGGAGAAAGTCATTGCCCAGATCCAGCACCAGATCAACTTCACCCGCGATTACCAGAATATTGGTGTGCGGCCGCCCAAGTGGAAGGATGCCGGTGAACGGTTTACGACTGCAGCTGCATCGCTTGCTCCGGGCACAGTAACCATTGAATCGGATGTGAAGAACATCGAGGTCTTCAGTGACGATCTGATTGAACGGGTGTTTGCCAATCTCATTGAAAATACGCTTGAGCATGGCCAGAAAGCAACAGCGATCCGGTTTTCCTCCCAGATACACGGGCGTGATCTTCTCCTCATCTACGAAGATGACGGGGTTGGGATCCCCCAGGAAGAAAAAGAGCTGGTGTTTGAGCATACCCGCAGGGGACGTATAAGCTATGGTTTGTTCTTTGCCCGCGAGGTGCTTGCCATTACCGGCCTTTCAATACGGGAGACCGGGGAACCCGGCAATGGTGTGCGGTTTGAAATCCTTGTTCCGGAAGGGTTATTCCGGTAAATTTTATCCAAAAACTCCTTGTACCAGGAGAAACCAGTGAGGAATCATCATGGCAGAAGCAGAAACACGATCGGATGCAGGCCAGTGCATGAATGGAAAGAGTTCCGGTGAAGTCCTGGAATTCAGTCTTGGATCGGAGAATTACGCGCTTGATATCAATCTCGTGCGCGAGATTGTTGAGATGATGCCGATCACGGCAATCCCCCGTGCCCCGGTTCACATACGGGGCGTCATCAACCTTCGCGGGGAGATCGTGAATATTGTCAACCTCAACACCTTCTTAAAACTCCCGGACCGGCCGGTGACAAAAGACCAGAAGATCATTGTGCTCATGGCAGAAGTTGCCGGCGGCAACAATGTGGGTATCATTGTCGACAATGTGAGCAGCGTCACCGAGATCTCTGCAGACCAGGTTGACTGCATGACCGAGAGTATTGCCGGCAATGAGTCCCGGTACATCAAGGGAATCATTACATCCGGACAGGATACCGGGACAAACGCAGCAAAGAACCTGATCATCTGGCTTGACATCCATAAAATGTTTAAGGATTTAGAAAAGAAGTAAAGGATAGTCATCGACAAGATAGGACTACCTGCCATGGAAGATTCCGCCCAGGATTTTATTCTTTTAAAAAAACATGTTGAGCAGTTATTGAAGATCCAGTGTTCGAATTATAAGGAAGACTATATTAAGCGCCGTTTTCTCTCGCGGATGCGATCAACCAATTCTTCCACGTATGCTGAATACCTCCGGTACCTCAAAGGCCATCCGCAGGAGACCGAACCCTTGCGCAATGCCCTGACCATCAACGTTACCGAATTTTTCCGGGACAAGGAGGTCTGGGATGAGGTGAAAAATGTCATTCTCCCGGCACTCTTTGCCCAGAAAAAACGGATCTCGATCTGGTGCGCCGGGTCCTCGACCGGGGAAGAACCGTACACGCTTGCCATCCTGTTGCACGATGCCCTGGTCAACCATAAGGACTGGTCCGGTGTCATCACTGCAACTGACATCGATGAAGTTGTGCTTGCAAAAGCCAAGGCCGGGGTGTTTGAAGAAAAAGCAATCCAGAAACTCCCCACGGTCCAGGTCCAGCGTCATTTCACCAAGCGCCCTGATGGGCTCTACGAAGTCAAACCTCACCTGAAGGAGCTGATCCGGTTCCGCCCTCATGACCTGATGAGCGGGGTGCCGCCTGCCCGGTACGTGGATCTCATCACCTGCCGGAATGTGACCATTTACTTTACAGAAAAGCAAAAGGATGATCTTGCCCGGATGTTCCATTCTGCGCTCGTTGCAGACGGGTACTATGTCATGGGTAAGACCGAGTACCTTGGCCGGCAGGTGGAGGATCTGTTCGTTGCAAAGAATGCAACCCAGAAAGTGTTCATGAAGCGGGACAAAGCAGCCCCGCCAAAAACCCCTTAATGGTGCTGCTGGCGATCGTCCCGCTCCAGCGCTTCTCCCCGCACAAAATCTTTTGTCAGGCTTTTCTGGAATTCCCGTCGTGCAGCATGGGCTTTGATCTGGTTGAGGACGGTATAGAAATTCAGCCCGATGATTACAATAACCAGAAACAGGCTGACCCAGAGCATGACGCCCTGTGCTGACAGGAATGCTGCCCAGAGCAGAACCACGAACGATATCAGGTAGAAGACTACCCATGTCCGAAGTCCCGGCAGTTCCATACTCATCCTTATTCGCGGTGCCCTAAATAAACTCTATGGCGCGGCGTTCTTCGGTCTCATCCCTGCTGCCATGTTCCGGTTTGTGGTCAGGAAAACGGCTCGTGTTCCGTCATATTTTTAATACGTCGTTTATAATATCTAGATGTGGAAAAAGGAGATATCCTGACTCTTGTCGGCGGGCTCGTTGTCGTTGTCGTGATAGCACTGTACATGAACCCGCCATCCTTTTCCGGCGGCGCTGTACCGGTCACTCCGACACCCGAAATTATCGCCACGGTCACGCCGGTGATGATGGCAACGACCGCTGTTCCGGTTACGACAGCCGTCCCCCCGTTCCCGACCACGGTGACCCCCCGGCCGGATGATCCCCCGTACCGTATCTTCTACACGAGCACCCCGTTCAGCAATCCCCGGTTCAAGATCCCCGAGAACATGGAGACCTTCGGGGCTTCGGATATTCCCCTGCGTACCGAAGCAATGGTCCCGTTTGCCTATATCGAGGATACCCGTGGTGGTCTCTCCCAGCCGTTCCAAGTTCCTTACCCGGTCTGGGTTCTGAATACCACGGTTATTGCCAACCGGACCCCGCAGTACGGCAACTTCCGGATGGCCCTCTGCTATGCAAACAACGGCACGATTATTGAAGGTGATGAGATCCTCAACCGCGGGTCATCCTACCGGATCGTGCAGACCTCAAATACTGACCTGTACTTCATCATCACGACTGCATACATCGACCGGTACCGTATCACTCTTGAAACCCCGAGGAGTTATTACAACTCGTACCGGCCATAATTACCCCCCGGCTGTCTGGTGAATCCGGGGTTTTTGCAGACTAAAAAAAGGAAGCGGGAATGTTTTGGCTCTTCAGATTTTTTCAACAGTTATGCGTACACGGTCACCGGCTTTGAGCTGGTGCCCTTTGGGGATATCAATGTTGAACCAGAGTGCCGCGGGGTTATCCTGGGTTGCGTCCTGTGACATCAGGCAGTCCTTGTGACTGTTGATGTCACCTACAAATTCAATCTCAGATTCAAATTCCAGAACTTTGGTCATGATGAATGCGATAAAAAAACGGGTGTTCAGATTGCACGCGGGGTAACCATCCAGGTGGTGCTGTTAGAGTAACTCCAGCGGATGATATCCAGTTCCTTGCAGA
>JAAZNH010000115.1 GCA_012798365.1 Methanomicrobiales archaeon
CGGACCGAGGGGATCATTGTTGCCCCTGAGACCTCCCATGCAGTGAAATGCGCAATCGACGAAGCGCTCGCGTGCAAAAAGACCGGCGAGGACAAAACCATCCTCTTCAACTGCTCCGGCCACGGCAACTTCGACATGTCGGCCTACGATGCCTTCTATGGCGGCAAGCTGGTGGACTACGAATACCCGGACGAGCTGATCCGGGAAGCCATCGGCCATATCCCCAAGATACAATAATCACCTCCATCCATCTCTTTTTCATGAAACGGATCGGTCTCATCGTCAACCCGGTTGCCGGGATGGGCGGGTCTGTGGGCCTCAAAGGCACTGACGGGAATGTTGAGGAGGCACGCCGCCGCGGTGCCGTCCCGCACGCTGGTGATCGGGCAAAGGCAGCGCTTGAACAGCTCGCAAAGATTAAGGACCTGATTTTTTTTACCTGTTCCGGGGCAATGGGTGAGGACGTTCTCAGCAAATCCGGAATCAAAGGATTCGAAGTAGTTTATCATGTAACCGGGGAAAGCAGCAGCGCGGATACCAAAGAAGCCGTGGGCATGTTCCTAAAGACCGGTGTAGATCTGGTCCTCTTCTGCGGGGGTGACGGGACGGCAAGGGACGTCTTCGATGTCATCGGGCGCGAGACGCCACTCATGGGAATTCCCGCCGGTGTCAAGATGTACTCCGCGGTCTTTGCTGTTGATCCTGCCAGTGTCGGAGATCTCGTGCAGGCATTCACCCGGGGACACTTCCGGGACGCAGAGGTGATGGATGTTGATGAGGAGGCATATCGCCGGGGCGAGCTCAGGACGCACCTCTATGGCATTGCCCGGACGCCAGCACTTGCCGGTAAGATCCAGGCTGCCAAGGAGATATATGAAGAGGCGGACGAGGAGCGGGCAAAGGCCGCCATCGCCCAGTTCATCGATGAAATTCTCCTGCCGGATGTGCTCTATATCATCGGGGCAGGAACCACCACCGAGGCCCTGACCCGCCGCATCGGGATCAAAAAGACGCTGCTTGGTGTGGATGCGATCCGGAACCGCCGGATGGTTGCTGCCGATTGTGACGAGAGGACGCTCCTTTCCCTCGCGGACAAGTACAAGGAGACCCGGATCATTCTCAGCCTTATCGGCGCCCAGGGGTTCATTCTCGGGCGGGGAAACCAGCAGATGAGTGCCGATCTTGTACGGAAAGTCGGCATAAAGAACATCATCGTGATCGCAACCCCCCACAAACTCGCGGAACTGCCGTTCCTGTATGTTGATTCCGGTGACCCGGATCTTGACCGGGAGTTCGGGGACTCAATCCAGGTTATATCCGGATACCGGATTGCCCAGCGCAAGAAGATCCGGCACTAGATAAAAAAACAAAAAAGAGATTTTCAGGCCTTGACCGGTGCCTGCGGGGGTTTGAGCAGGACATACGCGATGATCAGGCCGATGACGGCAAGGACGAGCACGATCGGGAAGACCCCGAGATACGATCCGGTCGAAGTCTTGATGAACCCGGCGAGCTGAGGCCCGGCAATTGCACCGGCCCCATAAGCGAGGAAGACCACACCATAACATCGCGGATAGTCAGTTGTCCCGAAGTACGCACCGGTGCTCGCCGGGGCGATGGCAAGCCATCCGCCCAGGCAGCCCCAGAGCAGGGCGAATCCTACGATATAGGTCAGCTGGCCCGGCACCTGCCACAGGAGCAGGGAGCCGGCGGCTATCAGCACGAACGAGATCATTGCTGCATTTCGCGGGGTGAGCATGTCGGTGATAGTCCCAAAGACCGGCCGGCCAAACCCGTTGAAGACAGCAAAGACCCCGACCAGCATGACCGCGAGGCCGGCTTCAACCCCGAGATCCGTGCCAATAGGTTTTGCAATCGAGATCGCCATCAGGCCGGCCAGGCAGCCGATGAAGTAGCAGAGCCACAACCCGATGAACGAGGATGATTTGACCATCTGGTCCCTCCGGAACTCGCAGGTGCCGGCCGATCCACCGGACGCACAGGGGGCTGTCCAGCCGCGGGGCGTCCAGCCGGCGCTGGGGAACCGGAGCGGCAGGGCTAAGAGGATGGTCAGGATCACGAATGCCACACCGAAGATCCGGAAGGTTGTCATGATCCCGTAGCTGCCAATCAGCCAGTTTGCGATATTGGCGGTGAAGAACGCCGAGAAGCCAAAGCCAAGGACGGTCAGCCCCACGGCAAGCCCCCGCCGGTCCGGGAACCACCGAGCCGAGACCGCGACGGGCACACCGTACGCTATCCCGACACCGATACCTCCGATGATCCCGTACACGACATACAGCATCGGGACTGACGTGGCAAAGGAGGCAAGGAGCCAGCCGAGACCGGTCAGGACGCCGCCGACAATGGTCATCGTCCGGGGACCATAGTGTTCGATATACTTACCGGCAAATGGCATTGTTATTGCAAAGAATGCCAGGAAGACGGAGAATGGCAGAAGGACATCACTGGCCGTAACCGTCTGTCCCAGCCCTTTGGTAAAATACTCCGTGAGTGGTGCAACGAACACACTCCACGAGTAGATCGTCCCAAGGCACA
Source organism: Methanomicrobiales archaeon (assembly GCA_012798365.1). Taxonomy (GTDB): domain Archaea; phylum Halobacteriota; class Methanomicrobia; order Methanomicrobiales; family Methanospirillaceae; genus Methanoregula. The sequence goes on from JAAZNH010000115.1 coordinate 2,560, forward strand.
GGTTGATGACAAGACCCAGGGTGACCAGCACCCACCGCCCCTCCTCCGGTTCCATTCCCATGATCATTTCCGTTGAACTATCACTCATACCTTTCACGCCTCCTCAGACCTGTGCTTGCACACTATGTGATGATAAAAATTTGGGAAATTATTCCTCCAGCGTTGAGATGTCGCCCGGGTCAATCCCCATCTCTTTTGCTTTCAGGACCCGGCGCATGATCTTGCCGCTGCGGGTCTTCGGGAGCTTCTCGACAAATTCGATCTCCGATGGCATGGCAATCGGTCCGAGCGTTGCCCGGACATGGTGCAGGAGGTCCTGCTTGAGCTTGTCGCTTGGCTGGTTGCCGACCCGCAGGATCACAAATGCCTTGATGGTGTTCCCCTTTACGGTGTCCGGCTTGCCAATGACTGCCGCCTCGGCAACCGCGTGGTGGGATACCAGGGCGCTCTCGACCTCGGCCGTCCCGATGTTGTGGCCGGCAACGATGATGATATCATCTGCCCGGCCCAGGATCATGATGTAGCCGTCCTTACCTTTGACGGCCAGGTCGCCCACAGCATACATCCCGTTGATCGTGTACCAGTACTTGCGGTACCGCTCATCGTCCTTGTAGACCGTGCGCATCATGGACGGCCACGGCGATTTCACCACCAGCAGCCCGCCGGTGCCGGGCTTGACCGAGTTGCCGTCTTTGTCCACGACATCTGCCTCGACTCCCGGGATGGGCTTTCCGGCAAAGCCGGGCCGCATGGGTTCGCCAATCATGGTCGTGATCATGTGCATACCGGTCTCGGTCTGCCACCAGGTATCGAGGATGGGCGTCCGGGATTTCCCGATGACCCGGTAATACCATTCAAATGCCTCCGGGTTGAGCGGTTCCCCAACCGACCCGATGATTCGCAGGGATTTCAGGTTGTACTTGTTGGGCCAGGATTCGCCCATCTTCATGAACATCCGGATTGCAGTCGGGGCTGTGTAGAAGATCGTGATCTTCTGCTCCTCGATCAGGCTCCAGAAGCTGCCGGCATCCGGGTAGTCCGGGGTCAGCTCGGAGATGAAGACCGTTGCACCCACCGCAAGCGGGCCGTACACGATGTAGCTGTGGCCGGTGATCCAGCCCGGGTCAGCAGTACACCAGTACGTGTCGTTATCCTTGATGTCGAAAATGTACTTGCTGGTATAGTAGGTGCCGACCATGTAGCCGCCGCAGGTGTGGACAATTCCCTTGGGTTTGCCGGTTGAACCGCTCGTGTAGAGGATGAAGAACGGGTCTTCAGCATCCATGACCTCGGCCGGGCATTCATCCGAAAGCCCTTCCATCATCTCGTAGAAGTCCAGTTCCTTCTCGTGGAGATCGACCATGGGTTCCCGGCGCCGGAGCACAACCACGTGTTCAACACTGGGTGCATTGACGATAGCATCGTCCACAATGCCCTTGAGCTGGATTGCCTTGCCACGGCGGATCGTGATATCTGCCGTTATGACCACTTTTGCACCGGCGTCCTGGATCCTCATGTTGAGTGCAGCAGCCCCAAAACCGCCAAAGACAACGCTATGAACTGCCCCGATACGGGCGCAGGCAAGCATGGCAATGATCTGCTCGGGAACAAGCGGCATGTAGATGCAGACGCAGTCGCCTTTCTTCACGCCGATCTTCTTGAGCCCGTTGGCAAATTTTGCAACCTGGTTTAAGAGCTTCTGGTAGGTAAAGATCCGCTCCCGGCCTTCCTCGCCACGCCAGATGAGGGCTACATTGTTGCGCCGGCTGTCGTTCACATGCCGGTCAAGACAGTTGGCAGTGATGTTCAGTTTGGCATTGACAAACCACCGGACATAGGGATAATTCCATTCTTTGACCTTGTCCCAGGATTTGATCCAGTCCAGCTCCTTTGCCATCTTCTCCCAGAATCCATCGGGATCTTTCTGGAAATCACTGTAGGCTTTCTGGTAGTCTCCCATCCATGCATTTTTCCTGTACTGTGGGTCGGGTGTATACGTTTTCACATCCTCGACAAGCTTAACATTGAAATCTTCCGTCATGGCCCACCTATTCTACATTATTAATCATGCTTAACATACTATATAAAACTTTGTCGAAATTTGGTTCGACTATTGCTAAATTCGTGTAGAATCGTGTAGAATCGTGACCAATTTTTTCGTGGCGTCGAACAATCATATATAACGACATAGATTAAACGCGCAGAATCTGAAAAAACCGGATCCTGAAGAATATAAGAAGAGTTATCTATCCGGGTTTTTTAATATACCAGTGATGCTCAGCAAATTCAAGGGCTGTCTTCTGGGTGCCGCAATCGGGGATGCGCTGGGTATGCCCCACGAGAGCGGTGCTCCCAATATCAAGAAGATGAAATACGGGTACCGGCGGGCATACAAAGGCCACCCGAATGAGACCCTGGCCCCCGGGCAATATACCGATGATACCCAGCTCATGCTCCTTTCCGGCACCCTTCTTGCCGACGGAAAGTTCACCGAGGACCGGTATGCCACTGCGCTCAGGGAACTCTTTGACCGCGATGCCCTGCGGTTCCCGGATGCCTCCATCTCAGCCTTCTGTGAACAGTCCCACAAGGAGAATACCCAAAAAAAAGGGGTGAAATCCACAACAGCCGGCTGCCTTCCGGCCGCAATTCCCTTTGCCCTTGCATTTCCCGAGATGAGCGAAGCCTGCGAACGGGCCGTGCGGGCATGCAATGTCACCCATACCCACCCGGCCGCCCATGCTGCGGTCTCCACTCTTGTCACTCTCCTGCATCACACCCTCCATGAAACCCCCGACCCGGTCCGGCGGGCCCTTGTCAAAGCCCAGGCCGAGGATGAAGTACTGGGCGGCAAGATCCACAAGGCCCTGACCCTGGAACAGGAAGGTATCGAGACGGAAACCGCCCTCCTGAAGATCGGCCATGATGTGACCGTCTTCCAGACCCTCCCCATCGCCTTCTTCCTCATAAGCAGGTACAACCACCCGGCCGATCTCCTCACGGTTTCCGCCAACACCGGGGGAAATTCCGATACCATCGCCCTGATCTGCGGGGCATACCTGGGTGCGGCAAAAGGAGTGAACGCACTCCCGGACGATTTGCTGGCTGATCTGGAAGACCGGCAGCGGATCGAACTGCTGGGCCAGCGTCTTCATTCGATCTGTTCGCGCCGGATGGAAAGTACCTGAAGGCTGTTAACGGGCAAGCCTTCGGGTAAGGAACGGATTCGGGCTATTCCTTTTTTTCATGGGGACCGTTTCACCAGCATCAGCGCTGCCGAATTCATGCAGTATCGCATACCTGTGGGCCGGGGGCCGTCGGGAAAGACATGGCCGAGATGGGCACCGCAGCGGGAACACACGACCTCGGTCCTGATCATCCCGTGGCTGCGGTCCTGGCTGGTCCGGACATTCCCGGGAGCAACGGGCGATGAGAAGCTGGGCCAGCCGGTCCCGGAATCGAACTTCGCTTTCGAATCGAACAGGTCTGTCCCGCAGCAGGCGCAGGTGTATATCCCGTCCATGTGGCAGTCATGATATTTCCCCGTGAAGGCCGGTTCCGTTGCCTGCAGCCGTGCAATCTCAAACGTGTCTTTCCGGAGGATAACTTTCCATTCCGCGTCTGTCCTGCTGATCGGGTCCATCAGTTCGACCTTGCCGGACGCCACTGAGAATATCGGGATCTTTGCCTGCGTAAAAATCACCTGAATAGTCCACGTGCACGGAAGGGGATAAAAGCTCGCATCAGAGCATTGTCTGGCGAAGTGCCGGCAGTAGTGGTAGAACGAGAAAATTCCCGGGGCAGGGAACATCCGGAACGAAGCCGGTCCGGTTTCCCTTGAGCGGAGTGAAACCTGTACCTTCATGTGCCGTGCAGGATAATGTACGGAATGTAACGAACCGGCCGGGATCTTCGTGCATACATCCCGGCCCGCCACACCTGACCCCCCCTGACGAAGAATATGATCCGCCATGACCAACGCGCCGTCGGAGCCATCGCCCTTGCAACCTTTGTGGGGCTTGCCGGCCTCGGAAGCGTAAATATCGCTGCCCTCCTGATTGCCGAGGACTTTCATACCACACTTGGCATCGTCTCGTGGGTCATCAGCAGCTACATGCTCGTCCTCGCCGGGTTCTGCATTATCACCGGCCGGATCGCTGACCACCGGGGGCTGAAACGTACATTCCTGGAAGGCACGCTCCTCTTTACGGTCTCATCGCTGGTCTGTTTCTGTACCCCCGATGTCCTGGTCCTGATCCTCGCCCGCGTCTTCCAGGCGGCCGGTGCCGCAATGTTCATTGCAACCGGCCAGGCGCTGATCGCTGTCGTCCTGCCCCTGGAAAAACGGGGTGCGGGCCTGTCCTGGTTCAATGCCGCGGCCCTGGTCGGGACGGTTGTCGGTATCGGCATGGGCGGCATCGTGAGTGACGCCATCGGGTGGCGGTATATCTTCCTCCTCTTAGCCCTCCCTGCCCTTGCTGCATTTTTCCTTGCACGCAAGTACGTTCCCGAAGTTCCTGCACGGCCGGTGAAGGCCCCGTTTGATATCGCAGGATCCGTCCTCTTCTTCTCCGCCATGACGGCTCTGCTCACCGGCCTCTCCATGGATTACCAGCCCGCGGTAACGGACCTGACTCCGGCAATCCTGTACCTTGTCTCGTTCATCCTCTGGGCTGCGTTCATTCTGCATACCCGGCGCACACCAGACCCGGTGCTGGACCTCGCCCTCTTCCGGGACCGGCAGTTCTCGTTTGCAATCATCTCGCGGACGATCATGGACATCACGTTTGGCGGGCTCACGTTCATGCTGCCCTTGGTTCTCACGACCGGCCTGATCATGATGGTGGCTGCCGGCCTCTCGTTCCTGATCTCACCCCTTGCCGGGCGCCTTGCCGACCGCTACGGGTCCCGGCCGGTCTGTATCGGGTGCGTCATCCTCACGCTCGGGATTCTTGCCGGGTTCAACATGCTCTCGCGGCAGTATATCCCGCTCATTGCCCTCCTCACGGTCTTCTTCCGGATGAGCGTCGCGGCCTACGCCTCACCGTCCGGAAAGCTTGTCCTTGACCACTGCCCGGCCGACCGGGCCGGTGCAGCCTCGGGGCTCATGCAGACCAGCCGGTACGCGGCCTACTCGGTCGGGATTGCGATCTTCATCTTTGCCTTCGAGACAGCGGTCTATGGTGCCGGCATGCCCAACGACGGCACACCCATCATCCCGCGGCTCACCATCGAGCTGCTGCGGCCCGGCTATCTTGCGATATTCCAGACCTCGGTCCTCGTCACGCTCCCGGCGATTTTCTTCAGTTATCTGGCACACGACCAAAAGAGGGGCGACCGGCCAAAGGATGACGTGAAAGCGGACGGGGATGCGGGCCGGGCGAGCGGGCTCTGAGCCGGGGGGCCAACACAAATCCCAGTGAATATATAATATTCAGTTCGACTGTTTTTCACCGATCGTACGGTTTTGGTGACATCATGATACATCACTATCCCCGGGCTGGCGCCAGGTACGTGGTACTTTTCATCCTTATCCTGGTGATGTGCAGCACGGTTGCAGCGGCAGGTATTACCTATTCCCCGGACGGTAAGGGATACCGGTACGGGAAGGATGGGTGGACCTACCTCCATATCGAAGGCGCCCCCTATGAACGGGGATACCAGCACGGGTACCTGATGGCACCGGAACTTGCCTAGATCCAGGCACTGAACCGGTACTTTGTGTATAACGATACCGGAATGGCGTGGGACTATTTCATCAATGCCTCATCGGTGATGTACCCCTCGCACATCAACACGGAATTCACGACCGAGATGCAGGGTATCGCGGACGGGGCGAAGGCCGCAGGCACGGATATCAGCTACGAGGAAGTTGTTGCATGGAATGCCTATATCGAGATGATGGGGTACTGGTGGCCGCAGGAGCAGCCCGCGGCATATGAGAATATGGAGATCCAGAAGGATTCCTGCACGGCATTTATCGCAACCGGGGATTACACAAAAGACCGGGGAATCGTGTTTGCCCATACGTCATGGTATCCCTTTGAGCGTGCCCATTACTTCGATTTAATTGAGGATGTCCAGCCGGAGAACGGCAACCGGATGCTGATGCAGACAGCGCCGGGTCTTCTTGACAGCACGATCGATTTTGTCGTGACCGATGCCGGGCTCATGATCACGGAGACAACGATCGGCGGGTTCCACCAGTACGAGCAGAACATGTCGCCGAATTTTTACCGGATGCGAAACGCTGCGCAGTATGCAGAAAGCCTCGATGAGTTTGTCTCGCTCATGGACACGAACCGGAGCGGGGGCGTGGCAAACGCATGGCTGGTCGGCGACCGGAAGACCGGCGAGATCATGCGATTTGAGCAGGGCCTGAAATTTTCCAGCGTGACCAAAACAAAGAGCGGGTACTTTGTCACGGCAAACAGTGTTGCAGACCCGCGGATCCGGAATTTCGAGGTCTCCGGGTTCAACCCGACCGATGTGCGCAACCCGGTTGGCGCACGGCTTGTCCGCCTCTCGCAGCTGATGGAGGAATACAAGGGAGAGATCTCTGCTGAGACCGCAAAGGCGGTCCTCTCTGACCATTATGATGTCTGGCTTAAAAAGAAAAAATGGTCTTCCCGGACGATTGAAGGGGCATACTGGCTCGATCCGGATCCGGCCACGAGCGCTCCCGGGTATCGGCCGGCAGGTTCGTTTGATGGTAAGGTTGGTGATTCCGCAATGGCGGCAAACATGAGTTTTGAAGCCCGGTGGGGGCTGCCCTCAGGTAAGGCATTTTATGCCGATACCTTCGTGGAAGAGCATCCGCAATGGGCATACCTGAAACCGTATCTCAAATCGTTCCCGACCCGGTCATGGGAGGAGTTCACGGCCGGGGAGAAGGATCCCTCTGACCCTGCTCTTTACCTCCAGGAAACATCCTGGTGGGAAAACCCGTTCAGGCTGAAGCTGCCTGAACTGTAAGGTGAAGGGGGGGGATCTCGTTCTCCGGATCCGGAAATCCCCCCCCTCACGGGCCACGGGCCTTTGCAGGGGCCGGGATGCCCCGGCCGCTAATTACCGTGGATCAGGTTTTACCCGGGCAAAATAGTATAATGCCATGCGAATACAACAGGACCAGTACGAGAACATGGAACCAGCATCAGACGTGGAACCGTACACCCTTCCTCTCACCATGAGGATAACGTATGGTCCCTTCATCCTCTTGACCGTGTTCATCTTCCTGCCTCTTGTCGCGGGCCCGGTATATCTTGCCGCATTTGCAGATCCACCGGACAATATTGGGGTGTCGATGATCTGCTTCGTGATATTGGCAGGCTTTTTCCTTTTCTATCTTAATGGTATCATGCAGGAGATCCGCCTGACCGAAGAGATGATGTGCTACCGGGAATGGTTTTTCTGGAAAGAACTGGAATTCAAAACGATTACAGCAGCACGGATTTCTTTCCGGCCTACGGAAATCGGGAATCTCCCCGTGCTCGAATTATCCCGGGATTCCGGTCCCACGATCTCCATCAGCTTCAGTCCGTTTGACAGCCCAAAAAACCGCTTTGTCATCTATGATGTACTGAAAAAGAAAGCCACCCGGGCTGGAATCTACAAGTCCTGGGAGGAATTCTTTACTGATCCGGACGCAAATCCGAAGATTAAGGACCTGCTGCCACAGCCGTATACGCTTCCTCTCACCCTGCCGAAGAACAAGAGCGATTTTAAGACTATTGTGATCATCTTCCTGCTGATCATTCTCCCGGGCTCGTTACTTTTCACCATCTTCCCCGGCCCCATCGGCTGGGTGGTGTGTTTCCTATTGATAGCAGGCTACTGGCTCGGGTATTATTTCGTTATCAGGTCCGGATGGAAGATCCGGCTTTGCGAAGACCGGATATGCTACCAGGAGCGGTCATCCAGGAAAGAAATGGAGTACCAGCGGATAACCGGAGTCCGGTATTATCGGCAGGAAACGGGATTAGAAGAGGGCCTGGAACAGGTCCTGGAATTGACCGGGGACAACGGGGATACGATCACGATCAGTTTCGGTACGAGTCCCAACCCGGAAAGCCTCGGAATCCTCTATGATGTGCTGAAGAAGAAGGCGCCCGGGGCGAATCTCGGGAATTCCCCGGGAGTGTTCTTTTACCACCCGGATGGAACTGCCGGGAGGTGATCACCCCCTCCCGCATCTCATCCCGTGATGATCGTGCCGGTTTCTAAGGAGCCGGAACATCGTTATTTAAATATAGAAAAATATATTTTTTATTGTTACAATGCAGATTGCCAAAAAGACCCTTATTATCCCGGTCGCACTTGTGGGACTGTACATTCTGTACCTGGGAATGCGGTATGTAAAAGCATCCGGGTTTACCGGCACCGCCCTTGCTGTTTTCATCGCAGGGCTCGCGCTCTGTTTTGGTGTACTGGTCCTTACCTTCCGGGAGGAGGGCGAGAGCATCGCATTTTTCCGGATCCTCATCACCTCCATGATCGGTGGGGGAACCCTGATCATCGCATTAACCGGGATCGGTGGCGAACCGACGAGTACAGCGGTCCGGCCCTATTATGCGATATTCTTCCTGAGTATCATCATTCTCTCCATCGCACTCTGGCTGGCATACCGGCAATACGGGCACTTCGATATCAAACTCCAGAAGTGAGCGGGGACTCCGAACAGGATCACCCCCTCTCCCGACCCCCAGGGCTTTGCAGGTGCCGGACTGCTCCAGCCGGAGGCGATTGTAACGTTGCTACATACTGCCTCATGGTTTCCCTGCCGGTTCATGCCTTAGGGGGCAATTTCCGGAAATATGTGAACAGCCGGTCCCCGGCCAGGATGCAGGGCAGCAGCATGGTGAAGCAGCCGACGATCGTCAGGCCCGGCAGTTCCGTGGACGCATATTCAAGGAACCGGGAGAAGTGCATGATGAGCGGTACGCACGCGATCGCGAGAACGGGTGTCCCGATCTCCTGTGCATGGAACCGGAACTCCAGGTACTTGAACGCAAAGAGGACGAGGGTATAGATGAGGATGTACCCGGCATAATTGCCGTACGGGATCCCGAAATACGGCGAGCCGCCGGCCCAGTGCCACTGCTGGAACGCATTCACCTGTACCGGGTCGGCCATCATGTCGATGCCCATGACGATTGTGCTTGAGATGAACGAGACGAAGAGCGCCCGCTTCCACCAGCTCTCCTGTGACGATACGATGACACCGTCCACGAGAAGGTTCGCGATGAAATAGGACATGAAGAAGTAATAGGCATAATGTTCGAGGCCGAGAAACACCGGCGTTCCCCCGATCGATGGCCCGGGAAATGCATCGGTATAGGAATACGTGCCGCCGAACATCCCGAGATGGCCGCTCAAAAACTCCAGCACCCAGAACAGTGCACTGATCCCGATGAGCCCGATGAGGGCGTTCTGCAGACCCCGGAAGTACCAGAAGCAAAAGAACGCTGCAAGGGTCGCCGATCCCATCTTCACGTACGCCTGGGCCGGAAGCTGGGGGAGGTGCACGCCCAGCAGCGGGAGGAGGTCGGCACTCAGCATGATGGAGACAAAGACCGCGATGGAGAGTACACCGGCCGCGATGACCGCCCTGTTCCGGGCCGGGAGGGTTTCCGGGAAGAGTTCCATGGTATGCACGCTCAGGCAGAGTGTCACCACAGATCGGTAATTAATATTTTCCCGCGCCGGAATGTCCCCGGCCCGATTGCGTCCCCCAGGCCCAAAGGGCTTTGCAGGTGCCGGACTTATCCTGCAAAAAGCGATTGTAACGTTGCTACATATTGCCTCATGTATTCCCGCCTGAAAACCGCGATTTGTTCCGGATCAATTACCGCGTTTTTGGGATGTCGAATGTCGAAAACATGAGACACGAGAAGACGACAGTCTTCGCTGTTCATTGCCTCTGCCAAATGGGGGGGTGAGGCAAAACTCGTACAACAGGGCACGATACGGGGCTGGATTCTTTACCCCGTGGGA
>JAAZNH010000116.1 GCA_012798365.1 Methanomicrobiales archaeon
GCCGTCATCCCCGGGTGAGCAGGGCATGCCCCGGGTATTGCTGGCGCGGGTGGCGGCAAGGCCGGTTATGCTGCCCGGAGGACTTCGAGAAATGCCGGCCCGTACCGGGTCAGTTTGTAGGGGCCGACGCCGGAGATTGTGGCAAGGCCGGCCCGGTCAAGCGGTCGTATGGCTGCCATCTCCTTCAGGCATTTATCCGGGAAGATCATGTATGGCAGGACACTGTATTTTCCCGCCAGTTCTTTTCGCAGGCCTTTGAGTTTTTCAAACAGGACCGCATCTGCAGTGTCCTGTACGGGTGCTGCTCCCGGGGCTGCGGGTCCAGGCACAGGAGCCGGCAGCATCACGGTTACCCGGCCTGCAAGGAGTTCCCTTCCCCGGGCAGTCAGCCCAATTACCGGGTACTGGTCGCCAGTCCGTTCAAGAAATCCCTGCCGGACAAGTTCGGCAATCCAGGAGCGGTACTGTGTCCGGCTGTACTGTTTTCCTTTCCCGTACACGGAGAGGAGGTCAAACCCGTTTCCAGTGATTTTTGTTCCTTTCGATCCCCTGAGGACATCACTGATAAGGTCCGAGCCGAACCGGCCCGACAGGGCGAGGATGCACCGGGCAATCAGGCAGGCAGCTTCCGTGCAGTCTGCCATGCCGACCGGGTTTTCACAGGTGTCGCAGGATCCACAGGTGTCGTGCGGGTATGCTTCGCCAAAGTACCGCAGGATCTGCCTGCGGCGGCAGGAGGTTGTCTCGCAGAAATCGGTCATTGCCTGCAACTTTGCAAGCGCGATCCGGAGTGCAGAACCCCCCGGGGAATCATGGGCCGCCAGTGAACGCAGGCGGGCGGCATCACTCTTGCTGAACAGCAGGATGCATTCACCGGACAGTCCGTCGCGGCCGGCCCTTCCGGTCTCCTGGTAATAGGCTTCAAGGCTGCGGGGCAGGGTGTGGTGGATCACAAAACGCACATCCGGCTTATCGATTCCCATCCCGAAGGCAACGGTGGCACAGATCACCTGCACGGTTCCTTTCAGGAAAGAATCCTGTACGGATTCCAGTGCCTGCCGCGAAAGCCCCGCATGGTATGCGAGCGCAGAGAAGCCCCGTTTCTGCAGATCCCGAGCAATCTCTTCGGTATCATTGCGACTCAGGCAGTAAATGATTCCCTGGCCGGTGCGGTGCTGCCCGAGATAGTGCGCAATGAAGACGAGCGGGTTTTTCTTTTCCCTCACACAATAGCGGAGATTTTTCCGGTCAAAACTCCCGACAAATTCTCTGGGGCGCTTGAGGTCCAGCTGCTGGATGATATCCTTGCGGACATCCGGGGTTGCGGTAGCCGTGAGGGCGATGACCGTCACCTGCGGAAAACTCCTGCGCAACGTGATGAGCTGCCGGTATTCCGGCCGGAAATTATGGCCCCAGGCCGAGATGCAGTGCGCTTCATCGATGGCGATAAGCCGTAGGGGGGTTTTTTTGAGGCAGGCAAGAAACGCCGGCTGGACGGATCGCTCTGGTGATACAAAGAGAATCCGCAGTGTCCCGTCAATCAGCCCGTTCCTGATTCCCGCCAGATCCCCGGCATCCTGCGCACTGGTCCATGCAGCAGCAGGAATGCCCCGGTGATTCAGGTCATCCACCTGGTCTTTCATCAGCGCGATGAGCGGGGAGATGACGAGCGTGAGGCCGCCGTGACAGAGAGCAGGAAGCTGGTAGCAGAGCGATTTTCCGCTTCCCGTTGCAAGGATGGCAAGGGTATCGCTGCCGGAAAGGACTGACCGGATGATCTCCTGCTGGAGAGGGCGAAAAGCCGAATACCCCCAGTGTTTCTCCAACAATTCCGTTACGGCAGTTATTGACGCTCCCCCTCGTTTGTCTACCTGAACCTTCGAAAGATCCCTATAAAAAGGGAAAAGAGCGGGGGATGAAAGTGAACCGGCAGACTATGGGGCAGGTTTGGTTACCCGTTCAGCAGCAATCCCTGGTTCCGTGATGTCGGATTAGAACGGTTTCCCCGAACCCAGATTTAGCAGCTTATGGCTTTTTCACGCCCTGTATCTCTGATCCCGGTGCTTCAAATTTTGCTGCAAGGTGGGACCCGTCGCAGAGCGGTTTGTTTTTCGAATGGCCGCACCGGCAGAGATAACACGGGGATTTGAGGGCTTTTTCCCCATTGTCCGTCTTCAGGGTCAGCGTCTCATCTGTCTCAAGCATGTTTGGGCCGTTTGGCACTGACTTGATCTTCATGCTATCCCTTCTTATCCCGGCTCGTTATGAGGATTTTGGTCGCCAGTCAGACTGTGAGCAAGTTATCGTGGCTGGTATGGTCGGAAAAGTGCCGTATCCATAATCTCCTAATAGATCCGGCGCCTCCATTGTATCTGGAGATCAACATCATCCAGAGGAAAAAATATGGTAAAAGTCGGGGTTCATGTTTCCATTGCCGGCTCCCTTGACCTTGCGGTTGACCGGGCGAAAGATGCAGGGTGCGATGTATTCCAGATGTTCTCGCGCAACCCCCGGGGCTGGGCATACCCTCCCCTGGCAGAGGAATTATGCACAACCTTTCGCTCAAAGGTTGTGACTACCGGGATCCTGCCTGTTGATCATATGCCCTACCTGCCCAACCTCGCCTCGCCCAAGCCGGAGATTTACGAAAAGTCGGTAGCAACCCTGACTGCGGAACTGGATCGATGCGGGAGCCTGGATATACCGTATCTTGTCACCCACCTTGGTCATCACCTCGGTGACGGGATTGCGGGCGGAAGAGCCCGGGTCATCAGGGCCATCAATACGGCATTAGCCGGTTCCGGTTCCACAACCATGCTTCTTCTTGAGAATACTGCCGGTGAGAAGAACAGTGTGGGAAGCAGTTTTGAGCATATTGCAGCCATCATGGACGGCCTTTCAGACCGGAAACGGATCGGCGTCTGCTTCGATACCTGCCATGCCTTTGCCGCAGGCTACGAGCTCCGTACAAAGGATGGGCTCCAGGAAACCCTTGGCCAGTTTGACGACCTGATCGGCCTTGAAACCTTAAAAGTCATTCATCTTAATGATACCAAAGGCGAGAAGGGAAGCGGTCTTGACCGGCATGAACATATCGGTCTTGGCGGAATCGGGACAGATGGATTTTACCAGATTCTTCACCATGATACGATTGCCCGTCTCCCGCTTATCTGCGAGACACCGGTCGATGAGAGGAGGGATGACCGGGGTAACATTGCAGCGGTCCGGGAATTATCCCGCTGACCGCGATACCTTTTTTTCTTTTCAGCAATGATGCTCATACAACCATGGCGGGAAGAGTATGTCCGAACTGTGGAGCCGCCCTTGAGTTCTCCGGCCAGAAATTCTGTTCAGCCTGCGGGACCCAGGTCCCGGATGCCCCCCAACCCCTGGCCGGGTCCTCACCAGTTGGCGGCGCGGGATTTCCGGTTGTGGCACTGGCAGTTATTGCCCTCGTGGTTCTGGGTGCCGGGGCATTTGTTCTTCTCCCGTACGTAATGCCGGGGCATGGTGCGTCATCTGCGGGCGACGGATCCAGTCCGGATACCCAGGGACTCCGACCCACTCCCGTGATGACGGACCTGCCCGGGGTGACAACCATTCCCGCTACCACAACGATAGAGTCTGCCCAAAAAACAACGACCATAACAACAACCATTCACCCAACAACCACGGCAACAACAGCACCAGCCACGACAACCCCGTCACCCCCCGCGACAGCTACCCAGACACCCGTGACCACGACCACAATCCCCACTCCGGAACCAACCCCTGAACCAACCTCGGTGATAACACTTTCTGAAACGCAGGTTCCGCCGCAGCCCCCGTCATCGTCGTATACGAGCAGCACACCGGGCGCACCCTACATCGATCCGTTTGCCCTTGAATCCCGGATCCATCAGCTGATCAATGTCCAGCGGGAGCAGAATGGCCGCGCCGCGCTTTCGCAGGATCCGTTCCTTGCTGATATTGCAAGAGGACACAGCTGGGACATGGTCCAGCGGAACTTCTTTGAGCACATGAATCCCGACGGGAAACTGGCCCGGGACCGGGGCGTTGATGCCGGCTATCCCTGTACACGCGTGGTGAAAGGCGGCTCATACAACGGGATCTCGGAAAATATCATGCGTGGATACCGGGCGGATGCAACCCTTACGGATCAGTATGGCAATGTAACCTATGAGTGGCGGACTCTTGATCAGTTCGCCCAGATTGCCGTCGACGGCTGGATGGCAAGCCCGGGCCACCGGGAAAATATCCTCACAGCCCGGTTTGAACTTGAGGGAATCGGGGTTGCCTTCGGCCCCGACGATACAATCTACGTTACCCAGAATTTCTGCTAACGAAAAAAGGGATTCAGCGAAGATCCTGCTGCTGTGTTGAACTGACCGTTTCCGGCTGCTCATAATATTCCCCCGTGTATTCACGCCCGGTAACGCTCCCTAACGCACCTTCAAGGTTTTTGCTGAGGGCAAGGCATCCATCGCCCTTTACCCCTTTGACTGCAACCTGTACATTTCCTGTCTTGTCGATGATGATCTCCATTTCCTGCATTTCCATATTCTTTCACTCCTGTCAGTTCATCCGGTAGACCGGTACATTCAGTTTCACCAGTTTCCCGGTGATGAGATCGCGTGCCGAGAGGCAGAGATTGCGTCCCTCATCAATGGTGAAGGTGCACTCAAACCGGGGCTCGTCTTTCCGTGCTGGCGGGGTTGCAACGAGAAGCGTTGGTGATCGCTCATTGACAAAGACCGCCTGTTTTTTACTATCCGCATCCTTCCCGGGGCCGGCAAGCCTCACCCCGCCCCCATGATCCGTAACGAATTCAATATCCACACCATTCTCCTCACTCCCGACTTCGTACAACGGGATCCCCAGATGGGTCTGGCCATCATATGCCGCGCTGATGACAACCCGTGCAACCTGCCCGGCGCTCGGATAGGGAGTTCCCCCGTGAACAAGGTACCGGTACTGGTGTTCCCGCGAAGATTCGTTCCAGTACCGGAGGGCATAGGACCGGGTAATCCGGTCCTGCTGATACCCTTTTGTTTCATGGCAGGCCGCTCCGCGGGCAACCGCATCCACAACGTGATCGTCATACTGGCGGGCCCCGGGGAACCGGGCCCGTATGATTTCCTGCACCCGTGGTATGGCACATCCCTCTCCCAACAGAATTACGTGCCTGATATCTCCGGGTACCGCCCCGTGGATACGAATTGCAGAGAGGGCCCGGTCAAGGCAATCATGAATACAATTTGCAGTGTCATGCTCCTCGAGGATGCGATGGAGATCATCCGGTGTGAACACTGCACTAAAGGTTTTTTTCGAGAGTGGATCGCACAGCCGGATTTCCTGCACGGGTAGTCCGGGTGCATGTTCCCGAAGAAGTGCCGCCAAGGTGCGGATCTGCGGCATCAGCCGGATGGCCCGGGGATCGCTTTCCATGAGGCGGAAGGCATGCAGGAGGTCACGGGCAATCCATCCATCAACCGCACTGCAGCTGCAGGATCCCTGTGCTTGTGCGAGGATCCGCTGACCTCCGCCATCATGGGGTGGACCGGCCAGTACTGAAACCTCAAGTTCCGCTTCTGAGAATGTGACCATGAGAACCGGCTCATCATCCCCGGGCAGGCAACCATACCCGGCAAGTGCAGCAGCAGGTTCCCGGATGGTTGACGTGGAGCGGGCACCGGCAGAAGCGGCAATCCGTCTCAGCAGGTCCTCGTATTCCCCGGGGGTATCCGGAGGAACGGAAAATACCAGTTCGGCTTCCGGGTATACCTGGAGTGCCCGAACGAGGAGCGGGAGCAGGAAATCTGCTGTAGCGACTTCGTACCTGACCAGGTGGCCATCACCGGCCGGTATCAGGACCGGGCTTCTCCCGCAAAGGTATCGCCTGAACCAGCGGGCGGTTGCGGGACTATCCGGGGTACCGCTGGCAAGAACTTCGTTCCCCAGCCGCAATTGCCGGCCCTGGTGATATTCGATAACCGACGGTATGATGTGCACCGGCGCCTCTTTGGAAGGTGCAGGAAATTCCCGCGATACTCCCGGGAACGCGATTGTTGTGGGCATTGCTCCGTTTTCCGATACTGCGATAACCGTTGCCGTGACGCCGAAATCTACCCCCAGCCGTATCCGGCCCGGGCGTTCTTTTGTCCTGCCCGCGTCATGGTGTATCGCGCTCATCCAACCACCTGGATGTCATACCACCCGTCATTGTCGGTTACCGGGCAGATGCCGATCTCCGCATGGAAGCGCGCTGAGAGAAGCGCACGGTAAAATGGATCCGGTTCAGAACGGTCTTTTCCTGCAGGATCCTGTCCTGGCACATCCATTGAGGTGAGTTCCCCGATGCCTGCATGGAGAAGGAAGGGTCGTGCAGGGAGTGTGTGCATGACGCAGATCCCGTCCTCTCCAGTAGTGACAAGCGTTTTGCCCTCATCGGTTATGGCAAGACCGGTTACTGCACCGGTGTGGGCAGGAATCGTGCTGATGAGCGTCCGGTCAACCAGGGAGAACAGTGCACAGGTCCCGGTATCGTATCCCGCTGCAAGGATGCAGCCATCCGGCGTGATTGTTAATGCGGTAATCTTTCCCGGGATGGGGGGGAATGTCCCGGCATCTTCCTGCATTGCCCCATACGGGAGGCTGAACAGGTGGATCTTCCCCTCCGCATCTCCGGCTGCCAGCGTCGTCATGTCCGGTGAAAGTGTCACCGCTCTCACTTCAGAGCGGAAATACCGGAGAACCCGGCAGGCATCTCCACCATCTCCCGTCCCGATCCGCCAGAGCCGGATAGTTGTATCATTGCTCCCGGTTACGAGGAGGTTTCCGTTCCCGGATAGTGCACAGCAAGTAATATTGCTGGTATGGCCGCGGAGCGTGCGGATGTGTGTTGCACCAGGAAGCGAGAAGAGCCGGCAGGTTCCATCCCACCCCCCTGCGACAAGGCCGGAACTATCGGGAAGGAATGCCAGGCAGCGCAGGGATGTTGAAAAACGCTCGGAAACACCGGCAAGCCCCCCGTCATGGAGGTTCCAGATGCGCAGGGAAGAATCCGCACCGGCACAGGCAAAAAACCTTCCATCCCCGCTGATGGCGGTTGCCCGCACCGACGGGGTATAAAGGTCGATTGTACGGATGATGCTGCCATCCTGGGTATCGATAACCCGGGCCATTCCATCCCCGGTTGTAGTGACAACAAGGGTGCCGGCCGGACCAGCAAGGCTGGTAATGCCCCCGGTATGCGGGTCAATGGTACGGACAATGGTTCCTTCCGGGACCCGCCAGAGCCGCGTTGTACCGTCCCAGCTGACGGTGCCCAGCCGACTGCCATCGGGGGCAAATGTGCAGGAAGTGATTGTTTTTTTATGCCCCTTATATTCCTTTACCAGGTCTCCCTTGCCTGCCCGGTAGATGCGGATCGTGCCGTCCTGAAACCCGGCAGCAAGCAGATCGCCGCCCGGTACGGCAGAGCAGGCGGTAATACGGCGGCTGTAGAGCGGGATTGCTGCTGCAGGTGCAGGTGAGTCTTTTGTCCAGAGCAGGAGAGAATGATTATCGCAGCCGGCTGCGAACCATCCGCACCCCGCTGGCGCAGTACTACAGACAAACCTGCCGGTATGTCCGGTAAATGCAC
>JAAZNH010000001.1 GCA_012798365.1 Methanomicrobiales archaeon
CGGTCATCCTTCACAAGGCGCGTATCAGGTTTGCCGCATTCAGAGCATATGACATAATCCTCAACATAGCTGCGGATGATGGCCTTGATCAGGGTAATCTCGAACTTCCCGTTGAAAATTGCACGGTTCCCGTCAATTTTTCCGCTCGTTCCCAGCTCCCCGAGCAGGAACTTCATGAGATGGTCCTGGTCGCGACGGACTTTCCCGGCGATTTCTGCAAAATTTTCTAAAATGGTGGTTTTACCTTCAACATAGGCTTTGGCCTCCGGAACTACAAAGCGTTCCGACGACTCGGTCTTTTCCGTAATATTGGAATAGGCCTGCTTGAGGAGTTGTTCATACGGGTCGGTCATAGTTGTATACTATAACGGCGCCGGCCGACAAAAAGGCTTGCCCCGCCAGAATTCCAGGGAGAGGAGGGGGGCCCCGCCGTTACACGGGCACCTGAGCCGGATTGACTATCAGAAAAAAGAGACCGGAACCGTCCGCAGGGAACAAAAGACCGGGTACCGGATTATTGATGGACGGAATTTTTAATCAGGATTGAAACGAGTTCTTTTGTTCTCTTTTCATTCTCGATATCTTTCTGGTGGATGCTGGCATTCCCCACACATTTCATGCCCAGTGCTTCAATCCATTTCTGGAAAATCTCCGGCGTCCGGCCCGGCCGGCCGCCATGGGTGCAGAACGCGGTTGCTTTCTTGCCCTCACAGCCTTTCACGGCATCGATGGCTGCATGTATCGCCGGCGTTGGCTTGAACGCCCAGACAGGAGAGCCAAACACCAGCTGATCATAATCGGATACGTCAATGGAAGCAGGTTCGATGGGAGTCTTCTCTTCGCGCTGTGCCATCTTGCATTCAACAAGGAACCGGGTAAGGCGGTTATAATGGGCAGTATCGGTAATATCAATGAGTTTTCCGTCGCACGCCGATGCAAGGTGCTGGGCCACGTGACGGGTATTGCCGGTTTCGCTGTGATAGATGATACAGACCTTCATCCTGTTACTATTGGGATCTGCATTAAAAAAAGATATCAGAAAAAATGGGTATTATTTCCGGGCTTTTACCTTGACCGGCTTCTTCGCAGCGGGTTTCTGCGGTTTCTTTGCTTCTTCCTTGCGGAACTGGGGCATCATGCCCCGGACTTCCCTGCCGACTTCCTCGATAAGATGCTCTTCGTCTGCCTTTGTGAGGGCATTGAATACCGGGCGGTTCACCTGGTTTTCAAGCATCCACTCGCGGGCGAACTGCCCGGTCTGGATCTCTTCGAGGATCTCTTCCATGGCAACATAGCTCTCTTCCCCGATAACCCGCGGCCCCCGGGTAAGATCGCCATACTGTGCCGTGTTGCTGACATACTTGCGCATGTTGGTGAGGCCGCCCTCGTAGATCAGGTCAACGATGAGCTTGGTTTCATGCAGGACTTCAAGGTACGCCATTTCCGGGGAATAGCCGGCGTCAACAAGAGTCTCGAACCCGGCCTTGATAAGGGAGGATACGCCACCGCAGAGAACTGCCTGCTCGCCGAAAAGATCGGTCTCGGTCTCTTCACGGAAGGTTGTTTCAAGGACAACTGCCCGGGTGGCTCCAATACCCTTTGCATAGGCAAGGGCAGTCTTGTGAGCCTTGCCGGTGTAATCCTGGTGCACCGCGATAAGGGCCGGCACACCTTTTCCTTCTTCGTACTGCCGGCGGACCATGAACCCGGGTCCCTTGGGTGCGACCATGATGACATCGACATTTGCCGGGGGAACAATCTGGCCGAAGTGAATGTTGAACCCGTGCGAGAACATGAGGCATTTGTTCTCCTTAAGGTGCGGAAGGATCTCGTTTTTGAACACTGCACCCTGGTGCTCGTCAGGAAGGAGAACCTGGATAATATCAGCACTCTTGACCGCATCAGCGACCTTCATGACTTTCATGCCGTCTTTTGCTGCTGCATCCCAGCTCTTGCCCGGGCGCAGGCCGATAACCACATCGAGACCGGAATCCCGCAGGTTGAGGGACTGGCCCCTGCCCTGTGATCCATATCCGATAACAGCGATACGCTTACCTTTCAGCACGCGGATATCTGCATCTGCCTCATAGTATTTTTTCATCATGGTTGATCCTATTCTTATCAGCAACAAAGCACATAAATATGTTATAAAAAAACTAAAGAAGACACTCAATTAACCATCCGGAAGGAATGACTTATTAGTCCTAACAGCAGCGATAATGCCCCGGAAAAGGCATTCAGCAAAGATTTACCCGATATCCAGGCATCCTCACCAGATGTCCGGATCAACCTTACCAGGGTCGGGGTCAAGAATGTAAAGAAACTCGTGGAAGTGCACCGGCAGGGAAAGCGGCCGGTGATTTTTATCTCAAACTTCGATGTGTATGTCGACCTGCCCGGCAGCCTCAAGGGTGCCAACCTCTCGCGCAACTTCGAAGTTATCGATGAGGTTCTCCAGCAGGCAATCGATGGCGACGTAAACGAGATAGAAAACCTCTGCAGCGTGGTTGCGCGCAAACTCCTTGACCGCCACGAATATGCTGACCGCACGGAAGTCTTCATGCGCAGCGAGTTCATGGTCAAGCGCGAAACGCCCGTCAGCAAGACCTCGTGCCATGAAGTGGTCAAGGTCCATGCCCGGGCTGTTGCCCGCCGCACCTTCCGGGCGCCGATCGTCCGCAAGAGCATTGGTGCGGAAGTGACCGGCATGACTGCCTGCCCCTGTGCCCAGAATATCATGAAGGAGCGGGCCATGCGGGTGCTGCAGGGACTGGATGTCGATAAGAGCAAGATCGATGAGTTTTTTGCAGCGGTTCCGATGGCAACTCACAACCAGCGGGGCAAGGGATTCCTCTGCATTGAAACCGATGATGACCAGCATGTTGACCTGTCAAAAATCATCGGGATCCTCAAGGAGTCTATGAGCAGCGGCATCTATGAACTTCTCAAGCGCGGTGACGAAGGCCACGTGGTGCTTGCCGCGCACAAGAATCCCCGGTTTGTTGAAGACTGTGTTCGGGAGATGGCAAAGAAAGTCCTCGCAGAGTTTGAGTACCTGAGTGGCGATTCAGTGGTCACGATCAAGCAGACCAACGAGGAGAGCATCCACCAGCACGATGCATATGCCGAGCGCCAGGCCACCATTGCCGAATTGGTTGATGAACTGAACGCAGAAAAGAAAAACGAGCAGTAATCACAAACATATTTTTTTAAAATATTTTTCGAAATAACGGTAACGCACTATTCAGCCTGTTTTGCGCCGCAACCCACTATTTTTCCCACCTTTTCAGAAAATCAGGAGTTTCTGTTTTAGAATCCCAAAAAAAGAAAATTTCTGCCCCCTTTTCGTCAGAGAATCAAGTCATAAAGGTTATAACAGGCCTCGTATAACATAGGGTTGAACGTACTTTGTACGCTCAATTATCTCTAGAGATGAGAGATGTATAGAGTAATTTTGTACAGATCTTTGAACAACGCAACATAAAATGAGGCGATAATATTGTCGAAAGTTGTAGAGATTTCCCCAACCACAAGACATGAGGGTCACTCCAAGCTGGTGCTCAAGGTCGACGACCAGGGCATCATCGAGAAGGGTAACTGGTGTTCCATTACCCCGGTCAGGGGTGTTGAGAAGCTTGCCGTAGGCAAGACTCCTGAACAGGTCCCCAAGATCGCATCCCGCGTCTGTGGTATCTGTCCGATTGCACACTGCCTTGCCGCCACGGAAGCGATGGAAGCATCGATCAAGTGCGAGATTCCAAACGATGCAAAGCTGCTCAGGCACATCCTGCAGCTCGCAAACCGGCTCCACAGCCACGCACTGCACAACATCCTGACGCTGCCCGATATGTACATCCCGGGAACGGAGACCAAGATCAACCCGTTCACCTCGGAAGAACCTGTCCGCTCTGTCGCAAAGCGCATCCAGCGCCTGCGTGAGATCGGCCAGACGGTCGGCCAGATTGCCGGTGGCGAAGCAATTCACCCGAGCAACCCCCGTATCGGCGGCATGTACCGGAACTGCTCCGAGCAGGCCAAGACCAAGATGTACGACCTTGCAAAGGAAGGTCTCACCCTTGCCCACGCTCAGTCAGAGTTCATGATCGCAGTCCTGCGCAACTACCAGAAGCGCGACTGGGTTGATGTTGGCGGTATGAAAGTCCCGCTGCCCAAGACCCTCGGTTACCACGACCAGGGTTACCTTGCAACCCACGCATTTTATGGATCCTCGAGCCTTGAGGAGAACCCCAGCTGGGATATCCGCCGGTTTAAGGAAGCACGCCCGTACGACTGGTACATGGGCGAGATGGAAGTCACCCTTGAAGAGCCCAAGTACCCGATTGGTGGAACCACCAAGATGGGAACCAAGACCAACCCCCAGATGGAAGCCTGCACCGGCATCCCGATGTACGACGGCCAGCCCATCGAGGTCGGTCCCCGCGCCCGTCTCGCGGTTTACCGCGGCTTTGACGAGAAGGGTACCATCGGCCAGCAGATCGCACGCCAGATGGAGTACCAGGACTGCCTGTACGAGATGATCGACTGCATTGACGAACTCAACCCCAACGGGAAGGTCGTTGCAGACTACATCCCCGACGGTGATGGCACCCTCGGCTGGGCCTCCAACGAGGCACCCCGTGGAACCGATGTCCACCTTGCCCGCGTCAAGGACTGGAAGGTCCAGTTCTTCAGCATGCTCGTCCCGACCACCTGGAACTTCGCAACCTGCAGCAAGGCGCTCGAAGGCGCACCCTGGCAGCTCGCCGAAGTCATCATGCGCGGGTACGACCCGTGCGTATCATGTGCAACCCACATGATCGTCGTCGATGAGGACAAGAAGATCATTGCCCAGAAGCTCATCCAGTGAGTTACCCGCGATGCTGTATTCAGAGATCGTGATAGCAGGGTGTGGAAACCCCCTGTTTGCCGATGACGGTTTTGGGCCGGCAATAATCGAAGAGATGCAGAAACTCTCGCTTCCCGACAATGTAACAATAATCGATGCAGGCCTTGGCGGCCCGCACTTTATTTTTACCATGCTCGACCCGGAAGTGACGAAGAAACTCATCATTGTCGACATTGCCGATTTTGGTGCAGAGCCGGGACAGATTACCAAGCTTAAGCCCGAGGATTTACCACCGGGTGCCTACAAAGACGCCCACTCGTGGGACCTCGCTGAACCGCTCCAGCGCATCAAGGACCAGATCGAGGTTACGATCATCGGGGTCCAGCCGGCACGGGTAACAGCCCCTGAGTTTGAGATCGGTCTTTCTGATGAACTTCAGAAAGCGATACCGAAAACAATTCGGGTAATACTGGAAATGATAGGGGTGGAGTATGAGTTTTCTCGAATGGATCTTCGGAAAGAAGAACGCCAGCCCGCAAGCACCGCCGAAACCCGCGGTTGCACAGAAGCCCGCTGACGTAACATCAAAACCAGCAGAAACAAAAAAGGAGGTTAAGCCTGTGGCAGACAAGATTACCGTAGGATACACCCACCTGAGTGGGTGCACTGGTTGTACTGTAGCATTAGCAGACAACTATGGTGGATTATTAACACTCCTCGACAAGTACGTCGACCTGAAGTATATACCGACACTTGCAGACGCAAGGCATATCCAGAAGGTAGACGTCTCTTTCGTTGAGGGTTCAGTTTGTATCAACGACAAACTCGCAGTAGAAGAGATCAAGGAAACCCGTGAGAAGTCAGCAATCGTGGTCGCCCTCGGCGGCTGCGCATGCTACGGCAACATCACCCGGTTTACCCGTGGCGGCCAGCAGAACCAGCCCCAGCATGAGTCATACCTGCCGATCGGCGACCTGATCAAGGTTGATGTGTTCATCCCCGGATGCGCACCGACCCCGGAACTGATCAGGAACGTCGCGGTCATGGCATACCTGCTCCTCAAGGGCACCAAGGAACAGAAGGACCTCGCAACCGCGTTCCTGACACCGCTGATGAAACTCACCGCAAAGAACGAAGCATGCGGCTGCGACCTTATTGTTGATGTCATCAACCAGGGTCTCTGCATGGGATGCGGCAGCTGTGCAGCGTCCTGCCCGGTCCGTGCAATCACCATGGAATATGGCAAGCCCAATGTTGAGCGCGACCTCTGTATCAAGTGCGGCGCCTGCTCTGCGCAGTGCCCGAGAGGGTTCTTCAACACTGATGTCATCAGCCAGTACGAGGCGATCAACGAGGCCATAATGGCGGCACTCCAGTGAAGGTGATTAACATGGGAGCAGAACTCGGAAATTACAAATCATGCGTCTCAGCCCGGAGCACCGACAAGGAGCTTCTCAAGAACGCCCAGGACGGCGGTATCGTCACCCAGCTGTTTGCATTTGCCCTCGAAGAGGGAATCATTGACGGCGCAATCGTTGCAGCGAACAAGGAGTTCTATGCAAAGTACCCGTCCAAGTGCATCCAGGACAGCTCGAACCTTGACATGATCGAGCCCTGGAGACCCATCCCGGCGATCGTTAACACAAAGGCTGAGCTCCTCGCAGCAGCAGGAACCAAGTACAACATCAGCCCGAACGTTGCCCTCCTCAAGGAAGCAACCCGCAGCTTCGGTCTTGACAAGATCGGTATCGTCGGCACCCCGTGCCAGATGCAGGCTGTCAGGAAAGCACAGCTGTACCCGGTCGGCCTGCGCAACGTTGGCGCAAGCATCTCTCTTGCAGTCGGCATCTTCTGCATGGAGAACTTCCCCTACCAGTCAATCCTCCAGCTCGTTGAAGACCATGCAGCAATGAAGCTCGAGTCCGTCAAGAAGATGGAGATCGGCAAGGGCAAGTTCTGGGTCTACGGCAAGCGCGGACAGGTCGTCCAGCTGCCGCTCAAGATCACCCACAAGTACGAGCAGCCCGGCTGCCACGTCTGCCTTGACTATGTTGCAAACCTCGGTGACATCTCCACCGGCTCCGTTGGCAGCCCTGACGGCTGGTCAACAGTCTTTGTCCGCTCCAAGATCGGGGACTCGGTCTGGGGCAAGGCAATGGCAGCAGGGTGCTTCGAGACCCAGCCCATCGAGAAGGTCAAGCCCGGTCTTGAACTCGTGACCAAGCTCGCAAACGAGAAGATCACGAAGAACAAGAAGACCCTTGAGGGCCGTGCAACCTTCGGTGTTGGCAAGGCTCTCCGCAACCCATACATCTAATTTTTTTTCTTTTTCTGCACAATTTCGGGTAAACCCGCATTTTTCATTTCCCGTAGCCGGGGAAAACCCATCATCCCTGAAAAACTGAGTCTGGTCACCGTGTCACGGGTAATACCAGGAAAAAACATGGCGGTGCGGATACCGGAATAGTTACATTGACAGGATAGCTGTGCGTTTTGCCTCAACCTGCATTGCAAAGCGGTACTGGCTGATGGTGGACCGGAATTCACGGGTAAGGAGCCTGACATTCCCATTCACGCTTTTTAACGCCGCTACGGAATTGCTGTTCATGGCATTCTGGAGATCCGCTTTGCAGGAGTCGATCTGATCTGAAATATTCTGTGCCCGGGAAATATCAACTCCCTGCGCATTCAATACGTGGAGCAACACCGCCCGCTCCCGCGACTCCCGTTTGAATACAACCAGGCGGGCGGTGTCCTGGGCAAGCCAGAGGGAATCATTCAGGTCAGTAATTGAGGAATCCGCAGTCCTGACAGATTCTGCGATCACGTCCCGCATGGCGCTGCTGCTGCCATTGAACATCACGAGCTGGGCTTTGGTCTCGTCCGAGAAAAGCCGGGACTGCCGCTGCAGCTCAGCCCGGGCTTCCGTGATATCATCTGCGGTATGCATCAGGGGAATGGAAGCTGCAACGGCGAGGTAATCAGCCTGGATCTCCCGCAGGTTCTCTGAGCCGGAACCATTGCTGATGACATCGATGTAGGATATGACCCCCTCCATCCGTGCATCCTGCGTCTGGCCGACATATGCCACATGCGTCTTGATCGGGCCAATCAGTTCCGGATTATCCTGCGCCGGGAGGTCTTTACTTGTGGGGATGGGGGTAATTTCATCCGTTACCCGCGCATGCGCCGGCGAGATTACGAGGGCGGCAAGAAAAATACCCAGGATGGCAAGCGCGACAGCAGAGTGCAGGGCCCGGGACCCCGGACACGGATCAATCCATGCGATACCGTACACGGTACCAGCGTAAGGGCGTCACCCAATAATATTGCAAGGATGTCTAAAGTTATTCGTATAACCGCGAAGTTCAATCAATGGCTGCCGGATAATGCCGGTGTTTTTTCGATCCGGGTACTCCCGGTGAATAATAACAGAGCAAAACACTCTTTGCACAAGCGAATAAAAACGTACATGAGGATACCGGCGTGGATCAGGATATCTATTACCAGTCTGAAAAGGCCACCATACTCAACAGCGATATTTTTTCTGTACGATCCATTGCCCCCCGCAGTGTGGATCTCGTTGTGACATCCCCGCCATATAATGTGGATATCCAGTATAATTCCCACAACGATCAGGGAACCTACGAGGATTACCTTACGTTCTCGCGGGACTGGATGAAACGCTGTTACCGGTGGATCCGCAATGACGGCCGGTTCTGCCTTAACATCCCCCTTGACAAGAACAAAGGCGGCCAGCAGAGTGTTGGTGCGGATCTTACCACGATAGCCAAGAAGGTTGGGTTTTCCTACCACTCAACGATCATCTGGAACGAAGGCAATATCTCGCGCAGGACGGCGTGGGGATCCTGGATGAACGCGTCCGCACCGTATGTAATCGCCCCGGTGGAACTGATCATTGTCCTCTACAAAGACTCGTGGAAAAAGACGAGCGGATCAAAAATCTCCGATATCAGCCGTGACGAGTTCATGAACTGGACCAACGGCCTGTGGACTTTTGGGGGCGAGAAGAAATCAAGGATCGGGCACCCGGCCCCGTTTCCGGTTGAACTTCCCCTGCGGTGCATGAAACTGTTCTCCTTTGTCGGGGATACCGTGCTTGACCCCTTCATGGGAAGCGGAAGCACGC
Source organism: Methanomicrobiales archaeon (assembly GCA_012798365.1). Lineage (GTDB taxonomy): Archaea > Halobacteriota > Methanomicrobia > Methanomicrobiales > Methanospirillaceae > Methanoregula. The sequence continues at coordinate 8,997 of JAAZNH010000001.1, forward strand.
TGGTTGCGGCATCACAATGCAACCGGAACGGTCTTGGGATTGAGATTGACAAGGAATACTGTGCAATTGCCCGTGACCGGATCATGAAAGAGGGACCGACCGGCCAGTGACCCGGACCGTTCCGGGGTTTTATGATTATGACATCACCGCTGACCGCATACATTGACATGGAGTTTGCCGGCATCCGCGGGACCCGGCAGGGAATGCAGATCCCCATCGAGATTGGTGTCCTCCTGCATGATCCGGTCGCGGATACCCTCTCTTTTGCCGGCAAGGCATTCAGCCACGATATCGAAGTTGAACTCTGGAGAAATGTCACTGACGACCTGGGAAAACGGGTGGATGGCCACCGGCGGGTGTTTAACCTGCAGGACCCGGGCAAGACACTTCCGGACGACCGGAAATTCCGTCTGGATGCCCCGGGCACACGCAAGGCACGGGCGGCAATAACCGCAGTCCATGACGATATCCGGCGGTTCATGCAGGCGCTCAACCACAAAAACATCGGCACACTCGCCTTCTTTGCCAAAAAGCGGGAGGTGGAAACATTCCAGAGGGCCCGGGTGAACATCGGCGGGTTTACGATCCGTGATATCCAGAGCGAGATCCGGCACGAGTATACCCTCAAAGAGGATGTGTCACTTGACCGGATGTGCCTGGTTATTGGATTTTCCCTCAGGTCAGATGCGATTACATCCAGCCATTTCCGGTACCCGATCCCGGAAAAATTCCGTTACATCATCAAACCACATAAGGCCATTGGCGATGCTGCGAGAATGCTGCTCGTTTCCCAGGAGTTCCGGCAGCATCCGGAGGTATTTGAACGGGAAGTCAGGGAGCATCTCCGGCACTATGAAGCGCGGAAAACTCCCCCGGAACCGGCAGAATCCGCCCGGGAATGACGCGTTTTTCACCGTTTTGACCAGAAACTATGTAAATCGCCGCATCTTTTGGTACAAGTATGCACTACACCATCATAACCGAGGCTCATGAGCGGGGCGGGTATACCGCACGCTGTATTGAAGTCCCGGGTGCTCGTGGTCATGGCAGCTCCCAGAATGAGGCTGTTGCCAGGATCAAAGAAGAGATCGAGCAGGTGCGCA
>JAAZNH010000117.1 GCA_012798365.1 Methanomicrobiales archaeon
CGGGCGGGTCTGGTCGGTGGACCTGCAGGAAGAGATGCTTGGGATCCTGCGGGACAAGCTGGAGCCCGAAGGCCTGATGTCCCGGATCACGACACACCCGTGCAGACCTGATTCGATAAACCTTCCTGCGGAGCTGAACGGGACGTTCGATGCTGTATTTGCCATCTTTGTGGTGCATGAGGTCCCGGACCCGGAGAAGCTGTTCCGGGAGATCGCGCTCCTCCTCACGCCAGGCGGGAGATTCTTCTTCTCGGAGCCGCCGTTTGAGGTTTCCGGAACGGAGTTTACAGCCAAACTGGCGCTTATCCGGGAGTGCGGCTTCCGGCTCGACCGGCAGTCGTGGTATTTCCTGAACCGGGCTGCGGAGTTCACGAAGAGATAGCGGGCGTCAACGGTTCTGGTTGTCATGGCGCGGCCCAAAAACCGGACCCGTTCTGGAAGATGCAGGGTACGGTGAAGCAGTTCCTTTGGGTTGGGAGGGAACACTGCCCCTGGAACAACCGGATCCTGATTGTCCGAAAAAAAACACAACGCGATTGAAAAGAAAAAATCAGATCGTGATTGATCCGGATCACGATTTCAATCGCGATCGTGATCGCGATTGCATCATGAAAATCAACCCTTGCTAAAAAAATTTGAACCGGATCCTGGTTGATCGCAGGTTTCGCGCAACTACCAGAACCGGATCATGACCAAAAAGGTGGATGGTTATCCGGCGCTAAAGGAGCGCCCGCTCCGCGTACTCCCGGGCACCCTTCACAAAAGCGCCCATGGGGGGGAGTTCTTGTGGATCAATGATGCAGTCGATAACCGCGGGCCGGCCGGTTGCAAGCGCCTTTGGCAGCACCTCGGTCAGTTCGCCGGGTTTTGTCACCGTGTACCCTTCCGCCCCGAGACCCCGGGCAATGGCGGCAAAGTCCGCTGCCCTGAACCGGGTCAGGATGGTCTCCTCGCCCAGGGTGTAGGACTGGAGGTTGTGGATGAGGCCGAGCCTTGCATTGTTGTGTACGATCCAGACGACCGGGACATCGTAATTGACGGCGGTTGCGACTTCCATGCCGTTCATGAAAAAGTCGCCATCTCCCACGCTTGCAATAACCGGGCGATCGGGAGCGGCCAGTTTTCCGCCAATCGCCGCGGAGACCGAGTAGCCCATCGTGAGCAGGCCAAACGGGGCAAAGAAACTCCCCGGCCGCTTCAGTTTCAGGTAATGCTGGACCCAGAGGAGGTTGTTGCCGACATCGGCAAAGACGATCGCATTCTCCGGCAGGCATGCCTGCAGGTCAGCCATCAGCCGCTGGGGTTTTAAGGGCATGGCACCCGACTGCATCTTCTCCGGTTCAAAGACCGCGCCGAGCCGGGCCTTCTCATCAGCGATGGTCTTCTCCCGTGCATCAACCGTTGCCTGCACGCTCTCGAGATCGCGCAGCACCCGGAACGAGATCTCGTTTGTTATGGTCTTCGCATCGCCGACAAGCGGGATCTGCGTCGGGTAGTTCACCCCGATGATGGTCGGATCGATGTTCACGTGGATGAGGCAGCGGGTCGGGGCGATGCGGGGGTCCCACGAGAGGGTCGTTACCTGGTTGAGGCTGGACCCGATGACGAGCAGGACATCCACCGATCCCGACTTGACGTAGCCTTCGGCTGCCGGGGAACCGGCCCACCCGAGGACTCCCAGCGAGAGCGGGTGGTCTTCGGGGATTGCACCTTTTGCATGCGGGGTGGTTGCGACCGGGATATTGAGCATCCCGGCAAGATCGAGGATATCGTCCATGGCCCCGGAATGGACGGCCCCTGCCCCGGCAAGGATGACCGGGTTTGCTGCCCGGACCAGTTCCCGGGCCGCATCAATGACGAGCCGGCGGTCGAAGAACTCGGTGGAGGGCGGGACATAGCGCGACGGCATCGCGGCAAGTTCAAGGGATCCGGCCTGGATATCCTTGGGTATGCTTAAGTGGACCGGGCCTTTGCGGCCGGTCAGGGCCACACTGAGGGCCTGCTCGATATCGTACTGGGCCGAGTGGGTCGAGATGATGACGCTGCTTGCCTTGGTGATAGGCCGGAAGAGTTCAACGGAATCAATACCCTTGCCGGTCGAGTCCTGCACGGTCCCGCGCCGGTTGGTGAATGTCGGGATCTGGCCGGTGATCACCATCACCGGGGTTTCATCAGTGTATGACGTGGCAACGCCCGAGACCAGGTTGGTGGCGCCCGGGCCGGAGGTTGCAAAACAGGCGCCCAGGGTGCCCCTGACCCGTGCATAGCCATCCGCCATGAACGCGGCCCCCTCTTCATGCTTGGTGAGGACAGGGGTGATTTGACCGGATTTTTTACAGCTGATGAGAAACGGTTCAAGGGTGAGCCCGGGAACGCCGAAGATGTAATCTGTGCCGGCCTCTTTGAGGTAATGAAGGAGGAGTTCGCTTACAGAACATTTCATGCAGGATCACCTGCCTGCAAGACGGTTGGCATCCGCAATCGCATCGGCCTCGGTGGCGTAGAGCGGGATCACCTGGTAGAAACCGGATATCTCAAAGACCTCGCGGACATAGGCACTGAGGCCAAAGCCGGCGAGCCGGGCCTTCTGCGCTTTCTGCCGTTTCTGGACAACAAAGAGTGCCCGCAGGCCGGCACTGGAAATGTACCGGGTGCCGGAGAAGTCGCAGAGGAGATCCCCCGGCGCATCCGCGGTGATCCTGGTGAGCTCCTGCTCCACCTCATGGGCCACGGAGGTGTCCAGTCGTTCAGGAAGCGCTACAATGGTTGCTGATGGAGCGGTTCGGACCTGCATAATCGATTCTCCGTTGTCACCGGCCGTCCATGGCTGGAAACAACCGTTTTTCGCCGCGGGGAATAATGAAGGTTTCTGCCCCGCGAGCCAGCCGGAGCGGGGTGATAATGAAGGCAATGGCAGGGTTTTCCACCGGTATCCTGCAGTGCCACCCTGCCGGTACCCGTGCAGGCCAGGGAAGAGCCCGGCCCCGGTTCTATGGTTTTTCCGCCTTTCTTCCCCGGGCCATGGTGCAGGTCTCCGGCACCCAGAAGCGCTTGCCGCCGCTTAAGGTTGTGCCGCAGAAATCCCGGCAGGTTGCCGGCCGCGTATCGTAAATGGCACAGCCCCATTTCGTGATACCGGATCCATCGGGGGGATCCTGCTTCAGGTGCCGGCAGGGGGCGTCGGCAAGGAAATACCCGTCAGATTCCCGGAGGCCGCGTTCACGCAGGTAGTGGAGCTGGTGGGGTTTGCACTGTTTGACATAGGTGAGGGGGAGCCACCGGCAGCATTCGCCACAGCGACTGCAGGTGCCCGGGCCGGGAGGGGCAGGAGGGGGAGACATAGTACTACCATTTGCCATCCGCAAAGAAAAAAGGGCGGGAGGTGATGAGGGCTGGCATCCGGTTCCTTACTTGCCGGCCGGGCTGTTTAGCACAATCAGGAGATGATGTCGTGCAGGGTTGCCTCAACCGTGGCGCGGAGGGCCGCGTCTTCACTGGTATCGGCAGCAAATTCCCGCAGGCCGTGGATTGCACCGGTGCTCCGGATCGCGGCAAGGGAGATAACTGCCTGGTGGCGGATCTCTGCCTGTTCGCTCCTGTCCCGGAGCCTCCCGATAAGATCATCTACCGGCCGGCCGCTCCTCAGAAGGCCAAGGCCGACCGTTGCACAGAGCCTTATGGACGGTTCCTTGTCCTCCAGCAGATCCATGAGGGGGCGCACGGCACGCGGGTCATTGCACCTGCCAAGCATGGTCACCGCCCGGAGCCGTTCAGCAGTATCTGCCGCGTTCAGGGCAGTTTCTGCAAGATCATAGACAACACTTCGACCGGCGCGGGCTTCATTCCAGCCACCACCGGTTCGTTCAATACTGATTCCCATATGTTTCACCAGAATGTTCAAAGGATTGTATTCATGAGAGGTGCATAACCAGGCAGGGTTTACGCCGCTGTGGGGCCAACCCTATACAAAATCGGGCGTCCGCTTACTAAAAGCAACCCGTAACCGGGTTACGCAGACAGTGTGAGCCGGATATGCCATGTACATTGTCCCAGTATATCGCAACCCGGATATAAAAAAATATGCGATAGTGGTGGTTCAATCCCGAAAAACCGGCTTTTTTGCGGGGGGACATTTTCCGCAGGGATTTGCCGGCGTTATTGAACCCGGCGAAACTCCAATGCGCCGTTACTCCGGTTGCCGGGTGCGCAGGGGATACGGATGCGCCGCAGCATCTGAAACACACCCTAAGAAATGATCCTGGCGCGGGCTCATTTATGGTAGGGCTCGCCGCTGTTGATCCGGCATGCCCGGTAGAGCTGTTCCATGAGAAGGAGCCGGGCGAAGGGGTGCGTGAACGTCATCTGCGAGAGCGAAAGCCGGAGATCGCTTTGTGCCCTGACTGCCGGTGCAAGGCCCAGGTCGCCGCCGATGATGAACACCAGCTGGTTCCTGCCGGAGAGTTCCCCTTCCCGCATCAATGCCGCAAGACCGGGACTCGGATATTCCCTGCCCCCGGGATCCAGGGCAATTACCCATGCCCCGGCGGGCAGGGCAGCAAGGATCCGCTGCCCTTCCTTCTCCATTGCGGCTGCTTCTGTTGCCGGGGATGCGGACCCCGGGCGTCTCTCTTCAGCAATCTCGTGGATGGTAAGCCGGAGATACGGGCGGAGGCGTTTTTCGTATTCAGCAATGCCTTCCTGCAGGAATCTCTCCTTGATCTTCCCCACGGCAATGATATGGACCTGCATCCCGCAACCATCCAGCATTATCAGGCAATGATCAAAAAGGTATCCTACACCGGCGGGGAAAAGAAGGGGTGGATGTGGGTTACTTATGAATTACCCTTAGCATCTTTTGTGTTGAGTTTCTGGTGTGACAACACATCCAGCAGGACTTCTTTCATCATATTTTTCATGAGTTCCCGTCCCTCATCTGATGACATGTAGTCCCTGAACAGTTCTTTGAACTGTCCCATATCGTGGTGATTATCGACGAAACTTAATAAAGCTTGCGTGATGCAGTCGGAGACCGTAGAGAACTTCTTTTCCTCGTACACGAGTTTATTGACCTTCTCATAGATATTGGGGGGCATTTTATACGAGATCGCTACGCGCTCCCCCCGGGTCGCCGGTACCTTCTCTGCCATTCTCTAAAACGTAGGCTAAAATACTATAAATAGGCTGGCAAATCCCTGCCCGGAAACTCCATAAGTATTCTAAAAATGGTTGTGTAATCCATAAACATTACATATGGAATACTTTTTTATAGCACTGCGCGAAATAGGAGGTTGTCGTGAGGTGAATGAGATGAGTGAAATCCTGATGTTACTCCTTGGATTCCTGGGGGTCTTTGCTGTTGGATGCAGCATCGCACTCCTCGCGCTGGGCAAGACGATTGACGAATTCCCTGCCGGGAACGAGGCGAAACGGACCCGCAGCATCACAAGCCCGATAGAAACAACACGGGTTGCCGTAATCCTCTTCTGGGCGCTCTTTGTCTTTGGCACATGGGCGGTAATCCAGGACAGCAGGATCTGGCTGATCACCGGGATTACGACATTCTTTGCCATCAGCCTCTTCATGTTCACCGCACTGGTTTTCTCGTTTGCCGTGCTCAACGCCCTCCGGAACAAGAAACAGCTGGCCGAGCTTCCCGTGATCCGGCTCGCATCGCCCGTACCTGCAGTACCGGTGCCGGCTCCGCAGGAAGAGCACATACCGGCAGTGCCCGTGCTCCGGAAGCGCTATAATAACCCGGTCACGGATTTTATGCTCAATGCACTGCTGAAAAAAGACTAAAAAAGAATTTTTTTCCCTTTTTTACCCGAAGATCTTCTTCGACTGCTCAAGGGCATCCACAGCAGGCAGGACCTTTCCTGTCAGGAACTCGATGCAGGCCCCGCCGCCCGTGGATATGTGGGTAAAGGATCCGTCAAGCCCCATCTTCTCGATGACTGCAGCGGTATGACCGCCGCCGACGACCGAGAATTCGA
>JAAZNH010000118.1 GCA_012798365.1 Methanomicrobiales archaeon
ATGCTGTATGACGCCGGATTCGATGGCGCGATTATCGCAACAGCGCTCCATAACGGTACGATTCCTTCTGATTGGATCAGGAAAGGCAGATTATGCTTGTAACACTGGAAGGAATTGACGGGAGCGGCAAGAGTTCGCTCCATGAAGCACTCAGAGAACTGCTTTCTGATCTCAACCCGGTCTTCACCCGCGAGCCGGGTGCAACCTGGGTTGGTGACCAGGTCCGGCGGGCAATTAAGGAGCAGATCGATCCCGTCACGGAAGCGACCCTGTTTGTCGCCGACCATGCAGCCCATCTTGCAAAAGTCGTCCGGCCGGCACTCGCAGAAGGCCGGCTGGTCATCTCAGACCGGTACAGCGACAGCCGGTTCGCGTACCAGTCCGTGACCCTGCAGGGCATTGTCCCGGACCCGGAAGGATGGATGCGGGCAATGCACAATGGCTGGACAATTGTTCCGGACAAAACATTCCTCTGTGTACTCCCGGTAGACGCTGCGCTCACGCGCCTGAAGCCGGACACCGAGCGCGAACATTTTGAGAAGCGCGAGACGTTAGAGAAGGTACAGAACAACTATCTCGAATATGCCCGGAGGGATCCGGGCCGGTTCGTGATCGTGGATGCAATGCTGGACCGGCAGATTGTTGCAAAGTTTGTCGCTGATGCGATCCGGACGGAATACGCGCTCGGAAAGAAAAAGAAGGGGCACCGGAAAAAATAACTCCGCCCGGTTTCCCGCACCACTGACAGGAATAATCGCCAGCGAATTGTTTATTCTGAGGGAATTCCATTATCTTTTATGCCGGAACCAGCAGGAATTGACAAGTACCCGATAAGCACGGTCATCATTGCGAATCTGCTTCCCCTTTTCATCTACCTTATTGGTCTTTTCCTCCTGTACCAGCTCGGTCTCATTCCGGCAGTGATCTTTGCCCTGTTCATTCTCGCACTGGAGTTCCGCGTGATCAGCGGGCACTGCATTGACTGTAACTATTACGGGAAGACCTGTGCTTTTGGCAAAGGAAAGATCAGCGCTCTTTTCTTTTCCCGGGGATCCCCGGACCGCTTCTGCCAGGGAGCCATGTCATGGAAGGATATGCTCCCGGACTTCCTCGTCCTCCTCATACCGGTCCTTGCCGGGATGTACATCCTGATCAGCGGGTTCACCTGGCTGATCCTGGGCCTTCTCATTGCGATCGTTCTCCTCGGCTTTTGCGGGAACGGGTTTGTGCGGGGACACCTTGCGTGCAGGTTCTGCCGGCAGCGGGAGCTCGGATGCCCGGCCGAACAATTATTTTCGAAAAAGGAGTGAAGCCGAAAGCCGGCTGAACACGAGAATAAATAATCAGGCTCGGTAACTCAGGATGTTGCCAGGATTTCCTGATACACGCTGATGAGCTGGAAGATGAGGGCTATCGTGTAAAGGAGGAACAGGAAAATCAGCATCCAGGCTAATTTTTTCCCCTTCCCATGCATGTACAGCCGTATCTCCATAATGATTGGAAGGCCGGGATTATGATGAATACCAGGGTAAAGATCAGGATCATGACGATGGCAATACGGACGATGTCCATATCCGGCAGTCCCGTATGAACCATATCGACGAGGGCCAGCATGATATGCCGGTATGAGAGGATCGTTAAGATCAGGAGGAAACCGAAGAACGAGGAGTACGATCCGATGATACTGTCTTCCTCCGGGGAGACGTGAGGCAATTCCCGTCGATCTTTCCCGGGTACAGGTCCGTTCTCTTCTGACATGGGGTCACCGCGTCTCTTTTTGGTGAATAGGTATCTGCCCGCGGGGATTTTTTTTACCATTTCGTATTCCGTAACTCTTGTTGATCTCCTGCGGTTTTTCACCATTTGTCCCGGTTTTTCCCCTCATTAAAAAAACCAGCGCACCAAAGCATAACAACGCTATTTTTTTATCCCGCCGCATCCAGAGTGCATAACTATGAGCGGGAGACTATCGGGCGAGGAGGGTTATATGAGTGCCACGATAGCGGTGATCGTGGGTCTTATCCTCCTCACGCTGATCCTTTTTTCTCTCGTAATTTACCCCAGTTATTTCTCCGGCCAGGAAGCGTATTCTTCGATGAAAGTCCAGACCGATAAACTGGCCTTGTCCGGAACGGCAACGGGTCTGGCAGACCTTACCACAGTACCAAACAATGATTTCCAACATCCGGCCCCGACCGGCTATACCGGGATGAATGCGGTCCGGCTCAATCTCAAACTTGCCACGCTTCGCCTGAACTGGCAGCCCGGAACAGGTGACGATTTGTCCCAGGCAACGGTTGTTGTCACTACACCGCAGGGGAGTGAGACGATTCCCCGGCAGTACACGGGCCCCCCGTTTTCACGGCCGGGATGGAGCATCGTCAGCAGGAAAGGCATGCTTCCCGGGATAGATGCCAACAAAAACGATCTTCTTGAACCAAACGAAGTGTTCAGCATTCTTGTCATTACATCAGAAAATCTGCCCCCGCAAACCCCGTTCGCGATCACCCTGTCCATCCCGAACGTTCAGCCACTCACCATTGAGCGGGTTGTTCCCGCAACAATCCGGCCGGAGATGAGCCTGGTTTAGTGCGGACAGACCGGGTGTCGTGGCAGATTTTTTTTAAGAACGTGCTGGGCTGATCAGCGATAACTCATCGCACAAAAAAATCTGCTAGTATCCTGCGTAAAAAAAAAGAAGAGATTAAGGTTGAGTGAAAATCTCTTTCACTTCTTTGCAATCGTCACGATGACATCGCCAATCGTGAGCACGTCAACCTTCGCGCCCTCTTCCATATAAGAGAACTTCGGTGTGAAGACACCCTCCGGCATCGCGATCTCGGCACCATTGACCTTGATCGTCTTCGGCGGCTTCTCCAGCTCGGCCGGGGAGAGTGCTTTCACGGCGTCCATGAAAGCCTGCGCATCTTTCCTGAAGGTCTTGCCCACAATCGAGCGGTTGAACTCAACATCCGTAATGGCGCGGTCGAGTTTTGCAACATCCGTGCGCCAGTGGACCTCGGCATTGATCGTGCGGCCGGTGTCGCCCTCGTCATCCACGGTGTGCGGGGCATAGATCGTGACCTTGCCAAGCGGTGCATTGAGCGCCATATTATTGTCGTGCTTGTACTTGCGGACCTCGGCAACGACCTGCACGATCATGTTGCCTTCCTTGCGGGCCGCATCGTCATCGTACGTAAAGGTGACCCATGGCTGCTTGTGCACGCTCTGGCCCGGCTTCAGGTAGGAGAAGCACTCCTCGGCAAAGTAGGGCGTGAACGGGGCAAGCATCCGGCAGAGCGCATCGAACGCCGTGTGGAGCACGAGGCATGCACTCTTCCGGCTCGGACCGGTCTGGTAGAGCCGGCCCTTGACAAGCTCGATGTAGTTGTCGGCAAGGACATCCCACGCAAACTCACGGATTGCCTTGAGCGCGATATCGAACTGGTAATCTTCCATCGCTTTGCTGACCGCCTCGACCGTGTCCGAGAGCCGGACCAGGAGCCAGCGGTCGGCAAGCGCGGTGACCGGCGCCTTCTCATCAACACCATCCTTCCCGAACTGGATGAGGGCGAACTTGGCGATGTTCCACATCTTGGTCTGGAACCGCGAGGCCGCGACCACATCGTTCCAGTTGAACATGATATCGGAACCGGTTGCCGCTCCCATCGCGCCCCACTGCCGGAGCGCATCGGCGCCATATTTGCCAAGAATATCTTCGGGCACGATGATGTTGCCGCGGCTCTTGGACATCTTGAACCCGTCCTCACCCAGCACCATGCCATTGACAAGGATCTCGTCCCAGGGTTTCCCACCGGTTAACGCAACGGACCGGAGGATTGTGTAGAAGGCCCAGGTACGGATGATGTCGTGGCCCTGCGGCCGGATCTGTGCGGGGAAGTAAGGCGGTTTCCCGCTACCGTCCCAGCCGGTCACGTTCAGCACCGAGATGGATGAGTCCATCCAGGTGTCAAGGACATCGACTTCCCCGGCAAACGAGGTGCTGCCGCACTTCGGGCAGGCATGCTTTGGCTGGGCAAGCGTCGGGTCAACCGGCAGGTCTTTCTCGTCCGGCACAATCATTTCGCCGCACTTGTTGCAGAACCAGACCGGGATCGGGGTTGCGAAGATGCGCTGCCGGGAGATGCACCAGTCCCATTCCATCTGCTGGACCCAGTTCTCCATCCGCAGGAGCATATGCTCAGGGAACCACGTGATCTCGTGGGCTGCCTTCTGGATCTCGGCCGGCTTGATCTTCACGAACCACTGGCGCTCGGAGAGGATCTCGATCGGGGTCTTGCAGCGCCAGCAGGTGCCTACGCGCTGGGCAAGTTTCTCCTGCCGGTTGAGGATCTTCTGCTCCTGCATGTCGGCAAGGATCGCTTTCCTGCATTCAGTAGTATTGAGGCCCTTGTACTTGCCGGCAATATCGGTCATCTTTCCCTGGCGGTCAATGGCCTTCCTGAGCGCAAGGTTGTGCTGCTTCCACCAGTGGACATCCTGCTTGTCACCGAATGTACAGATCATGACTGCGCCGGAACCAAACGAGGGGTCAACCGCTTCGTCAACAACCACCGGGACATCGTGGCCAAAGAGCGGGACCTTCATGGTCCTGCCTTTGAGCTTGTGGTACCGCTCATCGCCGGGGTGGACTGCCACAGCAACACAGGCTGCAAGGAGCTCGGGACGGGTGGTTGCAATCTCGACGCCATCGAAATTGAAGTAATTGAGCGTGGTCTCCCGGTCTTCGTAGGATACTTCCGCAAATGCGATTGCCGTCTCGCAGCGGGTGCAGTAGTTGACCGGGTGCTCGCTCTGGTAGATGTAGCCGGACTTCAGCATCCGGAGGAACGAGAGCTGGGTCTTGCCGTAATAATTCGGCATCATCGTGATGTATTCATTGGACCAGTCGGTCGAGAATGCCATCCGGCGCAGGGTGAGGCGCATGGCCTCGATGTTCCTGATGGTTAAGTCCCGGCACATCTCCCGGAACTTCTCGCGGGATACATCGTTTTTTGTGATCTTGTTGATCTCCTCAACTTTTACTTCGGTCGGGAGACCGTGGCAGTCCCAGCCCTGCGGGAACATTACATTGAACCCCTTCATCCGCTTGTAGCGGGCAAAGAAATCAATGTAACACCAGTTCAGCGCATTCCCGATATGGAAGTTCCCGGTCGGGTACGGCGGGGGCGTGTCGATGACAAACTGGGGTTTTTTGGAGTTTTTATTAAAATAGTTGTCTTCATCGCGCCAGGTTTTCCGCCAGCGCTCCTCAACTTCGGCAAACTCATAATTCTTCGGCAGTTGATCAGATGGCACCATTCGGGTCAAGGTTGGTTGTTGGATAAAATATAGTGATCGTATCTGAAGCCGGATCGCGTGTCCGGTTTTCTCTTAAAAAAACCCTCGCGGACCGGCAAAAAACGGGACCTGATCGAAACCATCATGACCTTTGAACAAATGACCCGGGTCACCTGCAGGGCGGGATAAAATCCTTTTTACGGTTCAGCGCCAAGTACTGACCAATGCAGCGACAGCGGGGACTGGGATATGCCGCGGCACTGGTTGCCGGTGCAACGCTTGTCGGCCCGTACATCAACCAGGCGTGGCTGATGGCCCTTGTCGTTATCCTGTACGCACTCATCCTCTGGCGCTTTTTTGATACCAAGTATCTCACGTACACGTTCTGTGTCCTTGCGACCCTGTACGGTATCGGCCTTCTGCCGTTCTTTGTTTTTGCAACCGCCCTTGCGATGCTGGTGCTGGGCGAACTGGTCTTCGGGAACCGGGCCGATGACCTCAACACCTATCTGTACTACATCATCTCCACGGCCTGGGCCGGCGTCCTTGTCATGGCCTATCTCCACGAGATGGAATTTTTAACGGTCATCTTTGGCATCATCGCCGCAGTCCTCCTCAAAGTGATCCTGCTCAAGTACGAAGATTCGCTGATGATCGAAGGCGTGGGGATCGCCATGACCATGTGGCTGATCCAGGAACTCAATTACCAGGCCAATCTCCAGATGGTGGTTGCGGCAGTCATCATCGCCTTCACGTTCGGGTACTTTGCGTTCCGGGCAAAGACTGCCGATCTCACCGGACTCTTCTCGGCTGCGCTTGTCGGGATCATCCTTTTAGTTTTTGCCGATGCGCGGTGGTTCATCATCATGCTCGCCTTTTTCATCCTGGGTTCTTCTGCAACAAAATACAAGTACGCGTACAAGAAGCGTATCGGGGTTGAGCAGGGACAGAGCGGTGCACGGGGATACCGCAATGTCTTTGCCAACGGGATTGTAGCCGCTGCCGCTGCGGTCCTTTTCGGGGTATTCCAGGATCCGGTCTATATTGTCATGTACGTCGGGTGTGTTGCAACGGCTGCAGCCGACACGCTCGCGAGCGAGATCGGTGTAACCGGAGGAGTTCCCTACCTGATTACCACATTCAAACAGGTCCCAATCGGGACGAATGGAGGTGTAACCCTCACTGGTGAAGTTGTGGCCGTGCTGGGCGGCCTTGCCGTCAGCCTTGTCGCGTTCCTCCTTGGTGTCATAACACCAGAGATGGTTGCCATTTGTACGCTGGCTGGATTCGTTGGCACCAACATTGACAGCCTTATCGGTGCAACCCTGGAAAACAAGGGATTCCTCGGGAATGCCGGCACCAACCTTCTCGCAACAATTGGTGGCGGGATATTCGCCGTGGCCCTGTTTCTTTTCCTGTTCCGGTAGTTCCGTTCCCGGATACCCAGGCCGAAACCCGGCATCATTGTGAGACTGGCCGGTAACTGCTCCATTCTATTTCCTTAAAAAAACCGCTGGCACTGCAGGATAATTCCGGCACCGGGCATTGTCCGTACCGGGCGGAATGACCGGCCATTGTGACAGAGGGATCTGCCGGTTCTTCCGGCGCTTCAGGTTTTATCATCCGCAATGCATTCCAGCGCCCCCATATCTTTTTAATAGAGAACACCGCAAGGAAAAGATTGGTCACAGCCTTGACCGCTGGGGCCGGGCGCCGGTTATATCACCTCATGCCGCGATTTCCCGGACGAACATGGGGGCTGCAGGCGCCCTGCTGGTGGCAGGAGCAAATCAGGATATACCGGGATCAGGCACGGTGACGGGCACATCCGGGATCCAGGATTGCTGAGGTGAGGGAATGGCACGGACTATCCGAACCAGAATGATTCTGCTCATCCTACCGGCGGTCATTCTTGTCCTGGCCTTAACCACGTTCATCTCTCTTGATATTGCCAGCAATGCCCA
>JAAZNH010000119.1 GCA_012798365.1 Methanomicrobiales archaeon
ATGAACTCTCGCCACCAAGATGGGCTTTGTCAACAGGTTCGTTTGTGGCATAGACAATGTAAGTTCCGGGATCGATCTCGTTCATGATACGTGCAGTGTTCCATTTAAAAGCCCATTCCTGGCCGCTGTCAACATCCACCATCGTAAAGTCTCCCTGGTCAGCCCTCTGTGAAATATCAGTCAGGGAAACACCATTTGCCGGAAGTCCGGGGCCGGTCATGAAAAGATAGACCCGATCACCCTTGTAAAGAATGCCATGAAGGTTCAGGATACTGCCCAATTCTGCTTCGATAGATGCATCGGCCGCGGTTGCCGGGGCAGAAAACCCGGTCAGGCAGAACAGTAACAGGATTACCAGGCATCCCGCGGGCTGGATAATGCCGGAAAATAACTGATTTTTTTGCATTAATAACAAAATAAACTCCCGGTAGGTTTATAGATTTGCACCCGTGATGCAGTGAACCTTCCGGGGATTCGACAATTATTGTTATGGATCCCATTTCCAGGACTATTTAAGATCCTGAATGATTTGACAGGGAATACGACAAAACCAGATACTTACCGACACAACGGTTAACCATAACGCCGGCTCCTCACCTTTTTTATTGTCCGCCTGCAAATGGTGTGAGATGATTTTCATGACATCGGAAGGGATTCGCTCATGAGTGGCGAACCACAGGTTTCTCTCGTAAACCGGGTTAAACAATCATTCAGGGACTCATTTGGCGAGATTGTTTTTGGCATGTCAGATGGGACAGTATCGATATTTGGTCTCGTTGCAGGTATGGTTGCAGGAGCCCAGAGCGGCGATGTGATTGTCCTTGCAGGAGCTACAGCGGCCATTGCAGCCACGGTCTCGATGATGGCCGGGGTATTCATGGATCTTGAGTCCGAACGCGATGAAGCACGGGTTGAAGCTGAAGAGCGGACTGAAGAGATCAAAAAGAACCCTGATGGTGCCGTGTCTAAAATAATCGGGGACCTTCAATCGACCGGATTAAGTCAGGCAAGCCTTGTTGCACTCCGTGCGGATTTCCAGAAAGATCCCCTGGTAATCCAGAAGTTTGAGGATGCCGTGGCTGCAGAAGAAGCGCCGGAATCTTCAAAAACGTCAGTCTATATCCATGCCTGCTGGATGGGAATTGCGGATTTCATCGCTGCCATAACGCCGGTCATCCCGTTTGCGTTCCTTCCCCTGGAACAGGCAAAGATTGCCTGTATTGCAGGAACGGCGCTGCTCCTCTTCCTGCTCGGCATCGGCCGGGCAAGAGTCGGGAAACGCCCGGTACTGCGGACAGTTCTTGAAACCATGGCCATTGCAACCGCAGCAGGTATTGCCGGCGTTATCTTTGGTCTGCTCATAACGTAATTTTTAAAAAAAAATCACATTCTTTTTTCTCACATTCCTTGGGAAAACAGGCATCCACCTATTCAATTCCGGCGGGCTTTATCGCAGGGAATCGTGTCGCAGCGTAAAAAATGAGTATGGGGCTTTTTGGAGGAACTTATGCAGACTGGAGGGGCTCAAAGCCCTGTTTGAAGATCCGACCAAGCCTGACACTGATCCTTGGATCAATGGCGCAGACCGGACAGGTATAATCATCCGGAAGATCTTCAAATTTCGTTCCGGGCTTAATTCCCCGGTGCGGTTCCCCCCGCTTCTCATCATAGACATAACCGCAGATGGAACAGATATAACGAGTCGGGCGCCAGGCTTCAAAACCCCACTTGCCAATCTTTCCCTTTCCCTGCTGGCCACAGACGGGACATACATATGTTTCAGGAAGATCGTCAAACTCAGTTCCCTCGGGAATTCCATTATGCGGCTCACCACGAAGTGGAGAGTACACATACCCGCAGAGCCGGCACCGGTAGCGGTTTACGGAAACACTTTTTGTTTTTTTCACGGCAACCCTGGCTGTTTTTTTAGGTTTCACCGCTTTTTTCGTAGTGTTCTTCACGGGTTTTTTTGCAGTTTTGACAGGGGTTGCTTTTCCTGCAGTTTTACCGGCAGGCTTTTTTACCGGAGCCGTTTTTTTCCCTGCTGCCGGGGCGGTTTTCTTTGTTACCGGCGCTGGTTTTTTCTCAGCACCTTTCTTCTTTGGTTTTATCGTTGCTGCCATGTATCATTCTCCATTCCGGCGCAAAGTCCCGATAAAACCCGTTGCGGAACACGCCGGTATACGGGAAAATGGAGTGTAGAGGTACAAATACATTATGGATGCTGCAAAAAGTTCTGCAAAATGCAGGTTACATGACCGTGAGTGCATATAGGAGAGTACTGATCATAGCCTGCAGGTATATCCACTTTCAGAACTCATAGTAGATTAGTCACGATTATGCAGGAACTTATCCCCGGAATCATCTATTGTTTCGCGGCTCTTTTCATCATCCTTGACCCGCTCCTCTCTGTGCCGATCTTCTCGACCATGACAAAAGGCCAGACCTCGGCAGAGATCCATAAACAGGCATTCATCGCTGTTGCTGTGGCCGGTGGACTGATGTACCTGGTGCTCATCTTTAACACCGCGATTTTTAATATCCTGGGCCTGAAACTTCCCGCATTCCAGATTGCCGGCGGGATCATCCTGCTCCTGCTCGGTATCCAGGAAGCACTGGGAATTGAACTGGGGCATCACAAGAAGAGTACTGCAACTGCAGCCGGCGTTGTGATCGGAACTCCTCTACTCTGCGGCCCGGGTACGATGACAACGGTCATGCTGATCTCAAAAAATTACGGTATGCTTATCCCATTCATCGCAATCACCCTGGTGCTGCTGACTACATGGCTTATCCTGTATTTTTCTGATACGATCCAGAGAGTCCTGGGTGACGTCATCACAGATATCATGGGAAAAGTACTTGGTATGCTGCTTGCTGCGATAGCCGTTCAGATCATGGTAACGGGCATTTTCGCATACATTTCCGCAATGTAAAAAAAAATCAGATGAACTGGGGCACGTCAGGGGAATCTGCATCTTTTTTAAGAGTATATACCTCGACCATATGATCCGGGTGGTACCGCATCTTTGCTTCCCGCAGACCAGCAACACCGAGATCACTTTCGCGGTTGATAAACCGGAACGATTGTGCAAGACGCAATGCTGTCTCGGAGTTAACCGCTTTATAGATCCCATCGCAGTCAGGCATTCCTTTCTCGAAATGGACAAGAGCCGTATCACGATTCAGGGGTTCATAAAGGGCAATAGCACCGATTTTCGAAAAGACCCGGACCATCAGGCCCGAGAGAGGGAGTTCATCGAAGTGATCGATGGCAAAGAAGACTGCCTCTTTTTCATGGGCAAGCACGGGATCTCCTTCACACCCCTTCCATTCACACCACTGGATAAGAAACCGCTTCACTTCCTCAAGGTGATCATGAGTGATCAATTCAACAGTGCTTGCGCAGTTCTTGCGGAATTTGTTCACCTGACGACGGATAGTGAGATAGTTCTTGCCGGGAAGATCCGCAAGATCAGAAGAGCGGTACACATATTCGAAATGATTCCGGTCCGGCACAAGAGTGAGATCGGGGCAGACACTCTTCATCCATCCCGCGGTTTCTGCATCGATAAGGACAATCGGTTCGTTGTCACTGATATCAAACGAGAAGCGGAGCAGGTCTTTGAGCAGCGCCGGGTTCCGTGGGCCGATGGGAGCACGAAACCGCGTGATTCCGTCAATTGTGCTTGCCAGGATCACATTGTCTCCCACAACAGCGTACGTATAATGCGCATAATGGTTCCAGCACACCATATTGGTAAAGGTGTTGTCACTGTGGACCTGGGGGTATCGGGTATACTGGTGTTCAAAAAATGCCCGGTCCGAGAGGGTAACCGGCCGGAAATCCTCCTGTTTCAGCATCGGGGATCCTCCTGGTATATCAATGGTACATGACCGGCCATCGGACAGAACCCGAGCTGCTGGTAGAATGGTTCTGTCTCCGGTTCAGCAACAAGACCAATCCAGGAAATCCCGGCAGTTTTGCATGCCCCGATAAGAGCACTGACAATCTGTTTTCCCACACCGGTCCCGCGACACGTGGGAAGAACAACCAGGTCCTGGATGTATGCATCGGATACGCCATCGGAGATTACCCGGCCCATTCCAACCGCCCTGCCACTCTTTTTGTGGACGGCAACCACGAAGAAATAACTTCCCCGGATGAGAGCGGGGATCTCAGTGACTGAGTATTCCTCTTTCCACCATCCACCGGCACGGTACAAAGCCGCGATTTCATGCTCGTCCCATGACTGTACCAGCTGCACGGTAACTTCTGACACCATTATCACAGGTTCCTGCCAGATAATGGTATGCCGCACTCAATCTAAAATACTGCGTCACTTTTTTTGCGGGGAACGTCGCGAGACAGAAAAACAGGACGGAAGGCGGGAAGGTTATTGCTTGTTGAGGTGGGAAATTGCGGTATCAACGATAGTACCAAGCCCCTCAATGCCCCAGCGTTCGGAGTCCAGGACAAGATGGTAGATCAAAAGGTCGTTGATATCAATGTTGTAGTACGAACGGTACCGGCCTGCTTCACAGGCTTCGCGTTCCAGGGTCAGTTTCTCTGCAGTTGTTTCATCGCCAACCAGATCGCGGGATGCGATACGGGTAATCCGGCAACGAATCGGGGCATGGAGCCAGATCTTCAGATCTGCCTGCGGGACCATCCAGCCGGAGAGTCTTCCCTCAACAATGATGTTATCCTGCTGCTCTGCAATCTCTTTCTGGCGTGCATCGATCATCTTGTCGTACGAGGGATCTGTCTGGGCAAGACGGCCGAATTCGGCCAGTTCCATATTATGCTCTTTTGCGAGCTGGCGGAAGACTTCTCCCGCGGAAATCATGGTAAACCCATGCTGCTGTGCAAGGTACCGTGAGAGGGAAGTCGTCCCGCTGCCGGGAAGACCGCTCACGGTGATCCGCATCAGAGCCCCCCGATATTCAGGGCTTTGCGGATAACCTGCGAGAGGGCGATGGAACAGATCATGTACCAGAGGATCCATGCAGGAATGATCCAAATCGCAGGGGTATTCAAACTCATCGTGCCGCAGTAGGGCATGGTGATCGTGCTGGTTGTCTCAGCCAGCCGGAAAAGAAGCCAGAAAAAGATGGGGACGGTCAGGACAAGGATGTAAGCCATCGGTTTGAACTGCTGCTGGGATAGTTCAAGCTGTTCACGCATTACACGGTCTTTCTTGGCATCCAGTTTCTTGATCTTCTTTTCATCCTGCGAGAGCTGGGCTTCCCGATACTCGGTCTGGAACTCTTTCATCCGCTCCTGTGCTTCAGTCATCTTATCATAATCGATAGTGTATTTCTGGATGATTGAAGAGTAGAGGCCGGTGAATGCAGAAAGGATGACAATAAGGATGTAGAAGGGAATTCCAAACCCGTCCACGAGCGGCGCGAATGCGGCATCAATACCTTTTCCGACACCAACCCGGAGCCATTCGATTGAATAGGCGAACATGACGAGCATCATGAAGCCCATGGCTATCCAGATGCCGTACTTGTCCCAGATCTCGCCCAGTTTCATGAATTCACCGGAGAACTTCTGCCAGATCTGCTGATGAGCGGTCAAGCAGGAAGTCCGCATTTGTAACGATCTTGATCGTGCAGCCGGTCAGCATTGCATATGCTGCTGCAATGGACCGGTTGAACTGCTGGTGTTCAGAGATGGCGCGGGATCCCTCTTTGTCACGCGCTCTTGTCTCATCAGTGAGTCTGCGCATGAGGATCTGGTCATCATCGGTTTCAACAAGGACAATGATATCGGGCATGATCTCCCGGAGCACCCACTCCGGAAGTCCTGCCAGGTAGCCTTTGGGTGTTTTTACTGACGCATGGGTGTCGATCAGGACGTTCCCGGAAATTTTTGCGATTGCCTGGCCGGCCTGCTGCTGAAGTTTTTTCTGCACGGCGCGATCGAGCGTTCGCATCTGGTCACGATCCTTAACGAAATTTTCACTCTTTGCGACCTCGAACATGAATGAGCCAAAGTTAATTGACTGGTACTCGATGCCCGATTCCCGGAGCTTTTTCAATGCCTCGTTGATAACGGTTGTCTTGCCGACTCCCGGTACTCCGGTTATGATGACCTTTTTTCCTGCCATTCTTGAATCCTTCCCTTGTGGTTACTCTTTTCCAAAGAATGTCCGCATGAACGGATACATTTCCATGATCTGCTGGCTTGCAATCTCCTCATAGAGCCGGTACGTGATACTGACCGTAAGGAGAAGCCCGGTCCCACTCACCGATCCAACAACACCAAAGAGGTTTGCAACAACACTGAGGACACCAATGAAGACACCACCAATAATTGTCACACGGGGAATGTATCGGTCGAGGTACTTCTCGAGTACCTGGGGGTTCCGCCGGTAGCCGGGGATAGACATGCCCGAAAGCTGGATCTGCCGCGCAACATCCTTGGAATCAAGCCCGGCCGTTTTAATCCAGAAGAGTGCAAATACCGCACCTCCGACCACCATGAACGTCATATTGATTCCCAGACGTAATAGCACCTCCCATGGCGCGTGACCGAGGTCGGTCATCCACCACATCCAGTCGGATGGGCCGTTGATTGGTGCAAGGAAGTACATGACTCCATTCTGGGGGGTTGATCCATCAAATGTTCCCAGCGTTGTGATGCCGACATTGGAGAGGAACATCCCCAGCATCTGGATATTTGCGAGGAGAACCATGACAAGGATCATGGGGAGAACGCTTGCATAGATAAGCTTGACCGGGAACCGGGCCCGTGCTCCACGAATCTGGGCATGTGCAAGCGGGATTTCAATTCTTGTGGATTCTACATAGACGATGACAAGGAAAATTGCAATCGTGGTAACAAATGCAAGAAGATCCGTACCGAAATACTGGATATAATTGCCGCCGTCGATACCGATTGCAACAAGCCGTGGGAAGAAACCCACGGGATACTGATCAGTAACCCGGGACCAGTTGATGAATCCACTGATAAGTGCCTGCGAGATGCCTGCAATGATGAAAAGACCAACACCGGAGCCGATACCCCATTTGGTAACAACTTCATCCATGAAGAAGATCAGGACACCGCCGATACAGATCTGCAGGAAGATGATGAAGGAAACAGCGAACAGGTTGCCACCAAAGAATGCGTTGGCAATCGCCGGATCGGGCTGCAGAAATCCACCGACAAGGTTAGGTGCTGCTTCTATTACGATCATAACCATGACGAGGATCTTCTGGAGCCCCATGTACATGACCTGACCGCGCGTCTCGCTGGTGTCAATGTGCAGGATATCTGCACCTTTTAAGAGCTGGAGCACGATGGATGCGGTGACGATCGGTCCGATACCGAGATGAACGATCGAACCGCTTGCGCCGGCAAGGAGTGCGCGCCAGGCTTCAAAAAGATCCTGGGACGACTGGGTAATGCCGAACAGCGGGATATTCGTCAGGGCAAAATACAAAATCAGAATCGCGAGCGTCCATAACAGTTTATTCTTGAAATGAACGTGTCCCTCAGGGCTCTTGACTGCGGGCATCGCAGCGAGCAGGGGTTCCATTCGATCCAGCAGGTTTCCCATTGTTTCACCAAAAAATATTCAGGTAGGTTGGCAGGCGCACTAGAGCTCGAGTGCCTTGCCACCCATTTTCTCGATCTTCGCTTTCGCAGCTTCAGAGAAAGCTGAGGCGGAGAGGTTTATCTTCTTTGTGACTTTGCCGCTGCCAAGGATCTTTTCAATCCCCATGTCAGCTGCATTGATCACAACGGCATCTCCTTCCTGCTTTGCGATTCCCTGGGCGATAAGCGACGGGATGATCTGGTCCAGGATACCAACATCGATGGTTGTGACATCAGCTGTGGTCTGGTTGTAGAATCCATCCTTACCAAATACCGGACCGCCCATCTCCTTGTACCACTTGACAAAGTGGTGGGCGTTGATGCCGGCCCTTCCACGGCCACCGCGGTTACCTGCACCACGGCGGTTCTTGTGGGTACCGCCACCGCATGTCCGCGAGCCGCGGAACTTTGAACGCTTGTTGGTTGGCATCGTCTTCACCTCATCTTGTACAGGAGCGTGTTGATCTCCTGCCCGTAATACCCGAGCGCCCCGCCTTGGGGGAAGGTGCGCTTGGTTGTCTTGTAGCCCTTACGCGGGGGGTGAAGGCGGAGTACGGGCTTGAGGCCGGGTACATCGCGCAGCTTCGTCTCGCCGCTTGCCAGTGCTTTTGCAAACTCGGTAATGCTCCCGTAGGTGGAGTTTGACTTGATGTACTCATCAGTCAGGGGTGCATCGCCAATAACCCGGCCACGGGACTGCAGCAGGGTCTCGACAGTGGATGCATCCACTTCACCGAATGCTACGTAGTCCTTGACCTTGCGGATCATCCCGAGGTTCTCCGGGGTGTCGGGGATGAGCACGCAGTGGTTGATGTGGTGGAGACGCAGCATCTTCAGGGTGTCCTTAATGTCACGGCGGGTTTTGACAACACCGCGGACCTGAACTACAGCATACATTTACTGTGACCCCCCGGTCCGGATCATATTGGTCTCCTGAAGGGCGTTGAACGTTGCCTTTGCAAAGTTGATGGTAGTACGGGTCTGCCCGCGGGCAAACGTCCATGCATCCTTGATGCCGGCAAGTTCGAGCACTTTCTTGCTGATGTCACCAGTAACAAGCCCGGTGCCCTGAGGAGCGGGCTTGAGGGTTACCTTGACGCTGCCAGCGGTGCCGGTGACCTGCATGGGGATGGAGTGTGCAACATCGCACCCGCATTCCCAGCTGCCACAGCCGCGCTTAACTTTCACGAGGTTCATCTTTGCCTTGACGATCGCTTTCTTGATTGCGTCGCCGACCTGGACATCCTTGCCCTGGCCAAAGCCGATGTACCCGTTCCGGTTGCCGACAATAACGACGGCACGGAACTGAACACGGCGGCCTGAGTCGGTCATACGCTGCATCATGGCGATGTCGAGGACTTCGTCTTCGAGTTCGGGAAGGAACGCATCGACGATCTCGGGTTCCTTGATGGGGCGACCGCTCTCGAGGATTTGGTCAATGCTCTTGATATCGCCGGATGCGACGAGCTTGCCAAGACCGGTGACCGGGCGCCACTCCTGCTTTTCGTATGCCATGTTATACCAGCTCCTTCTTGATGGCGGCTGCCACCTGTTCGACGGTACCTACAATATCGCCGGCATTCTTGTTGTATGCCGCGATGTGAGCACCCTTGACCCGTTCATCGGAGGGGAGAATGTCCTCGCCGTGGGGGATCTCGAGGCCGGCCTCAACTGCGCCCTTGAGCGCTGCAAAGACCCGGGCACCCGGGGTTGCACGGTTCAGGCCGATATCCAGGATTGCGCTGTCATACTGGGCCTTCTTTGCCTTTGCGGCAAAGAGCATGCCCGTAAGGTATGCTGCGGGGGTGTTGGATGTCGATCCCTTGTACCCGTATTTTTCGAGCTCGGCAGAGTTGGCTGCAACAAGAGTCTTGTCGCCTTCCATCTCTGCAGTAACGAGCTGGATGATAATGTGACGGTTGGTCTTCCGGACAACCATCCGCGGTACGTCAGCTACAACGAGCCGGGTCCGCTGGTAATAATCGGTCTTGCCTTCCCTCCGCCTGCGGAAGGGGACAAAATACCGTGGTCCTGTTGCCATGTTACTTCATCCTCCCAAGGAGGATCTCCATCTGCGCCTTCATGTGCGCGACGCTCCTGAACTGGCCGCCGGCCGCTTTCCGGTAAAGGACGCGGTACATGTGCGGGTCAATGGTTCCCGCTGTGCGGAGTTCAACGAGCACTTTCCTGATTGCGCGGATCTTCTGGACCCATGCAGTCTTGCTCGGGTTGCGGGCACCTGCCGCACCCTTCCTCTTACCGGCGCCCTTGCGGTGGCCGTACGAGCGCTGGGCAATCCGTGCCCGTGCCCGGCCGCGGCTGACACCCTTCTTCTGGCGTGCCTTGATGGCGCCGTCAGTAATGAGTCCCCGTAAATCCTCACGTGAGATTGCATTCTCAATATCAGAGATGCGGGCAGGGTCAAACCAGACGCGGTTAACGCCGCACTTAAGGATGGCGGCAACGATGCGTTTCTGGCTCGCGACATCACTCATTCTTCTTCACCCCTGATTTGGTAGTCTTCTTTGCGGCAGGTTTGGCCTCGGCCTTCTTGGCCGGAGCCTTCTTCTCGGCTGCTTCTGCCTTGGGCTTGGCTGCGGCCTTCTTTGCCGGGGCCTTCTTCTCGGCTGCCGGCTTCTTCTCTGCAGTCTTTGCTGCAGGTTTCTTGGCCGGTGCCTTCTTTGCCTTTACCGTGCGGGCATTGAGAACCTTGAGTCCCTTTGCAAGTGCTGCTTCCTGGAGGGCGGTCCTCTTTTTGTCGCCAACGGTTCCGGAAATCCTCACTGCCTGTGTCTTTGCATCGAGACCCTCGAGATCCTTTATGGATGCAACAAGGACTTCAAAGAATCCGCTCGGGTGCATGCCACGTACTGCTACAGGGCTGCCAAAACCCGGCTTCGGGAGTGCGCCCTTTGCCTTCTTCTGTTCTCTCTGTTTGTTGTGCTGTCCGCGGGGTTTTCTCCATGAGTCGGAGAGCTG
The DNA here is from genome assembly GCA_012798365.1 of Methanomicrobiales archaeon. Classification (GTDB taxonomy): domain Archaea; phylum Halobacteriota; class Methanomicrobia; order Methanomicrobiales; family Methanospirillaceae; genus Methanoregula. The sequence continues at coordinate 10,592 of JAAZNH010000119.1, forward strand.
GCGCTTCTTTCCGTATCCATCGCGCTTGAAGCGTGCGCCTTTCTCAACGCGCACCTTAATCAGTCGCTTGACTTCAGTTGCCATTGTCTTCAGCCCCTCTGGACCGTGTAGATGCCATCCTGGAACACACGCGGGTCGCGGTTGCGGATGTGGGTCGCATGTTCAATATTTGCTGCAGAGGTCCCTACCAGTTCGCGGTCGATGCCGGTCAGGACAACCTCGTCATTTGCTACTTTTGCAGTAACGCCGGTCTCGATGCGCGCATAGCGGGCTTTCTTCTCGCCAAGGAAATTGGCGATTTCGAGCTTGTTGCCCTGGAGTTTGAGCTGGATCGGGAAGTGGCTGTATACCACTTTCATCCGGTACTCGAAACCTTCGGTGACGCCACGAACCATGTTCTTGGTGTGAGCCTCAAGGGTTCCAACCATCGCGGTGATCTCTTTTCTCTGGGACTCGGTAGTGATTGTCACTTCTTTTCCATCACAGGCAACGGATACCTGGGGGAACCGGACATTCCTGGAGAGCTGCCCCTTGGGGCCGTTTACCTTAAGCTGCGTTCCGTCCAGCTGGACTTTGACGCCATCAGGGATTATGACTTTTCTGACTGCTGCCATTCCAACGCACCTTTAGTAAACGTACCCGAGCAGTTCGCCACCAATGCCTTCTTTTCTTGCCTGCACGTGTGAGATCACGCCGCGCGAGGTCGAAAGCATCAGGAGCCCGAAGTTTTTGCCGGGCAGGTACTGCTTCTCCCAGTATTCCATTTCATCGAGCTGTACAGAGAACCGGGGGGTGATAGCACCGCAGCGGTTGATCTTGCCCGTAAGGTTGACCTTGAGCTGGCCACCCCGTCCGTCATCGATGAACTCGAAGCTGCCGATATACCCGGCGTCCTGCATAATGCGAAGCATCGCACCAAGGAGTTTGCTTGCGGGTTCGATGACGCACACGGCCTTTCCGGTGTCGCCCGCATTCTTGAGGGCGCACATTCCGTCTGCTATTGTATTGAGTCGTGTCATTGTGCCATCACCTTAGCTCATCTTCTTGAAGCCCATCTTCTGGGCCCATTCGCGGAAGCACTGCCTGCAGAACATGATATGGTATCTGCGTACGAGCCCCTGTTTGCGCCCGCACATCTTGCATTCGTTCGCACCGCGACCGTAGATCTTCTTCCTTTCTCCTGCCATTAGCGCACCTCGACCTGGTATTTCTCCTTGAGGAATGCCATTGCATCTGCCTTGCTCACGCGCTGCTTCTGGGGCAGTTTCTTCTGCGCCATCTTCCTGCGGGTGATCCGGATACCTTTTCGCTCAAGGACGACATTGACATCCATACCGTAGATACCAATCTGCGGGTCGTAGTTCATGCCGGGGAAGTCCGTGTGTTCTTCAATACCGAACGCAAAATTTCCGCTCTTGTCGAACTGGCTCTCAAAGACCGTTTTCTGGACAATCGTAAGAGCTGTTGCAATGAAATCCCGGGCGGTTTTGCCACGGAGGGTAACCTTGCAGCCGATGGGCATTCCCTTCCTGACGGAGAAGGCCGGCTGGGTCTTCTTGGCAATCGTCCGGATCGGGGTCTGCTTGGTGATTGTCTTCATGATGTTCTCGGCTTTCACCAGCTTATCGCCGGCTTCGCCAACACCCATGTGGACAACGACCTTGTCAATATAGACATCGCGCATTGAGGTCACTGCTCATGCCCCCATTTAGCAATTGCGGGTGTCTTAGTCCCGACCATGTAGATGTACGGGGAGACGGTATCGAACTTTGTTCCATTCGACTCATCCTGTAAGATGATCTTGTTCGGGACGCTGCCGGGGACCTTGATGATCTCAAGGATCCGTGCGACCTTGCCGGAGTGCTTACCTCCAATGATCATGGCCATGTTGCCGACTGCGAACGGGAAGTGTCCGACAATCTTGAACCGATTCTCCGGTTCAAGAGAGAGGATGATCGAGTCGCCTGACTTGTAGGTGTTATCTGCAAGCAGGTTGGAGCCGTCACGCATGTTGAGCTGGACCCTGCCACCGGAGACAATGGTCTTGTTCTTGATCTTGCACAGGCGGGTCTTTGCTGCCTCAGCGTCAATCTCGACGGAGACATGGCGCCCGTCCTTGTCGCGAAGGATACGGTAGTATTTGCTGATCTTGGGCAGGGCAACAATATCGAAGATACCAACACCCAGCTTCGGGTCGCGGCAGGGTCTGCCGTTGACGATAACATCCTTCTGCCGGAGGATCTGCTTGATCTCCTTCATGTTCCGTGCATAGTCCATATGGTCACGGAGCCAGACAGCGATCGGCATTGCATTGGCGTTGTGCGGGCCGGGTGCGGTCTTTGAGATAAACTTCGCGGTTTTCTTGGCAATGTGCCAGGAGTCCGGAGCGTTAAGTCGCTTTAAGTGATTTGACATTATTCAGCCCCCCCCAATTTTGCCACGCGGCGCTTGTCCTGGAGGTTCAGCTTGGTGATCTGCACGTTGGATGCATCGATTGCCCGGGGTACTTCGGTTCCATCCACTTTGGTGTTGGACACACCGTGGACGATGAGCCGGAAATTCCTGGTGTCAACTGCGTCAACCAGACCCTCATCACCGGCAAAGTCTCCGCGGGTTACCTTGACGGTGTCTCCCTTGACTACGCGCAGTGTCTTCTTCTTGTACTGCTCCTTAAGTGTTTCAGACAGGGGAGCGTTGAGGAACTTCGTGTTTGCATGGGAAGGTGCGGTATAGCGTGCCTTTCTCTGTTTCCTCGGCTGGGAACTTTCAATTCTTACCATACTGCCCACCTCATACA
>JAAZNH010000120.1 GCA_012798365.1 Methanomicrobiales archaeon
ACACGCAGATCCTTGGAGAGGTGCCCCGGACCAACGCCCATGGCCCGTCCATGGTTTACCCTTTTATGTATTTGTATACCCGGGGTTTCCACCCGCTGGTCAGGATCAGCAGGCCCGGAGGAGACGGCGGGCGGGACTGGCAGGAAGAGGCGGAAAAGACCATCGATTTCCTCGGCAGCACGCGGAATTTTTCAAACGAGACAAAAGAAAAAATCCGGGCCTACTACCAGAGCGCGTATGAGGATGGCCGCTTCGGGGACGGTCCCGGGACGTATATCGGCATGATGGTCTGGAAGGTACAAGAATAATGAATTCAAAGGCGCGGCAGGATTTTATCGCACGGTTCGTGATAACCCTTCTGGTAATCCTGGCCCTGAATTTTTTCCTGCCGCGGATGATGCCCGGGGATCCGTTCTCCACGGTATCCTCGGATGTCCAGGGCGAGGATGTCGTGATAATGACCGAAGAGCAGCAGGCGTATTATTATCACTATTATGGCCTCGATCTCCCGCTTCATGAGCAATTTGTATTATACCTCTCAAACCTGGCACATGGTGACCTGGGAAAGAGTATCCAGTATAAAATGCCGGTCATTAATGTCATCCTCCTTCACCTTCCCTGGACAATCTTCATCGTGCTGTGCGCAACCGCCCTGAGTACGGTTGCCGGTGCGGCACTCGGGACCATCTCTGCCCGCAACCGGAAGTCCGGGTCTGACCGGTTCATGATGGCCGGCCTGATTGCCTTTGCCGAGATCCCGTCCTTTTTGCTCGGCTTGATTCTCCTTTTAATTTTCTGCGTCTATCTGAGGGCATTCCCGCTTGCCGGGGCAGTAACCCCGTTTGCCCAGTATACCGGTTTCATCGATTATGCCATGGATGTCCTGTACCATGCATTTCTCCCGATCCTTACGCTCTCCCTTGCCCAGCTGACCGGCGTATATCTCCTGACAAGGAACACCCTGATAACGGTCTCCACAAAAGACTACATCCGGACTGCACAGGCAAAAGGGCTTGGAGAGCGCGTTGTCTGGACCCGGCACGCACTCAGGAATGCCCTGCTGCCGGTTGTGACGCGGACCGGGTTTGTCATTGGCATGCTCATGGGCGGCGCTGTTCTTGTCGAAAGCGTCTTCAGCTACCCAGGGATCGGCTCAACACTCAGGGCAGCGGTTGTGGGAAGAGACTACCCCCTTATCCAGGGAATTCTGCTGGTTGTCGCAATCTCGATTCTTTTGTGTAACCTCCTTGTAGACCGTATCTATGAACAACTGGACCCGAGGGTCACGGAGTAGGTGAGAGCGATGACATCAGAACAGTCTGTTAACCGGTACAGGATACAAATCCCGGCATTCCTGCAGGATACCCTTGATCGGTGCGGAAAAATGTACGGTATCTTCAGTACCGAAGGGAAAATCGGGCTCGCTGTGTTCCTGATTATCATCCTGCTTGCCATTTTTGCACCGCTCATCTCAATGTACCCTCCTGACAAAATCTGCGGTAGGTCTCTTGAAGCCCCCGGTCCCGGCCACCTGCTGGGAACCGATGAACTCGGCATGGACATCTGGGCCCAGATCTGCTATGGTGCACGCATGAGCCTGTTTATCGGCATCTCGGTGGCACTGATTGCCGGCATCGGTGGCGGGGCACTCGGTGTCCTTGCGGGTTACCGTGGCGGGCTGGCGGATCTCGTCCTGATGCGGACGGTCGATGTCCTGATGGCCCTTCCGACGCTCCCGCTCCTTGTTGTGATATCTGCGTTCTTGGGCCCGAGTATTGTCAACATCATCGTCATCCTTGTCATCTTCAGCTGGGCGAAACCTGCCCGGATTGCCCGTTCACAGACCTTGTCAATCAAGAGCAATGCCTATATCTCTGCGGCAAGGATGTTCGGGGGATCCCCGGCATACATCATGCGGCGCCACATCCTCCCGGAGATCCTGCCGATTCTCTTTGTACTGATCATCAGCATCACATCCTATGCCATCATGGCAGAATCAGGACTCGCGTTTCTCGGCCTTGGCGATCCCACATCGAAGAGCTGGGGAATGATGCTCCATTATGCAACCGGTTTCAAGTCCATCTACTTCACACCGTTCTGGCAGTGGTGGCTCCTGCCGCCGCTCGTCGCCCTCATCGCCCTCCTGCTCTGCCTGGCGTTTATCGGCAGGGATCTTGAGCGGGTGCTCGATCCGCGCATCAGAACGAACGGAGGCCTGTGATGACACTCCTGGAGATCAAAGACCTGGTGTGCCGGTATCACACCAATAGTCATTCCGTAAGAGCTGTTGCCGGCATCTCGTTATCGGTCAGCGAGGGGGAGGTTCTCGGCATTGTCGGGGAGTCAGGAAGCGGCAAGACAACCATTGCCCTGAGTATCATGCGGCTGCTAGCCGCCGGCACTTCGGTTTCAGGTTCGATTACCTTTGATGGTGCTGAACTGCTCGCCATGACAGAGAAAGAGCTGGATGTAATCCGGTGGAAGGAGATTGCGCTGGTATTCCAGAACAGCCTCGAAGCGATGAACCCGGTCATGACCGTGGGGAAACAGGTAACCGAACCCATGATCCGGCACCAGTGCGTACCGGAACAAGATGCAATCGCCCGCTGTGCCGAACTCTTCTCCCTGGTGGGCCTTGACCCTGCATGGATGGATTGCTATCCGCACCAGCTTTCCGGGGGGATGCGCCAGCGCGTCCTCCTTGCAATGGCGCTTGCCTGTAAGCCCCGCCTGCTGATCCTTGATGAAGTGACCTCGGCTCTTGATGCGTTCACAAGGCGGGAGATCCGTGACCTGCTTGTATCCCTGCAGAAAACCTGCGGGTATACCATGATCCTGATATCCCATGACATCACCTTTATTTCCTCCCTTGCCTCCCGGCTCATCGTCATGTATGCCGGCAGGATCGTGGAGAGCGGGCCGACCATGGCAGTTCTCAACGATCCCCGTCACCCGTATACCCGGGGTCTCGTCCATGCCACACCGGACATTTTCATCTATAAGGACCTGTGGGGCATTCCGGGTGATGCTCCCCTTGGGGAGGAATGCTCCGGCTGTGCGTTCACCCGCCGGTGCACCCAGGCGGTTTCTGCATGCAGGGAATCCGATCCTCCCCTGGTACCATCAGGAGATGGACGGATGATTGCCTGTCACCGGGGAGGGATTGCATCGCTCCTGTGTGCAGACAGCATTCACTACCGGTATTCCCTGCCCGGGGAGCAATCACTGCATGCGGTCAACGGGATTTCTCTTGATGTCCGTGAAGGAGAGGTCCTTGCAGTCGTCGGGCAGACAGGTTCAGGAAAGTCAACTCTTGCCCATATCCTGGCCGGGGTCGTGAATCCAGAGAGTGGAGAGGTGCGGTTCCAGGGGGGAAATGTCCACGGGGGCAACAACGGCCACCGTTTCCGGGGGATCCAGATTGTTTTCCAGGATCCGTTCAGCTCCCTTAACGGCAGGTTTTCCGTCCTTGAGGCAGTCAGGGAGCCGCTGGACATCAACAGGATCGCTGACCCGGTGGAGCGGCTCGATATGGTCCAGGAAGCCCTCGACCTTGTCCGGCTTCCCTATGAGGAGCCGTTCTTAAGCAAATACTGCGGCGAACTGAGCGGGGGCCAGCGCCAGAGAGTTGCACTCGCACGCGCCATGGTCATGCGGCCGAAACTGCTCATTGCCGATGAGATCACCTCCTCCCTGGACGTCTCGACAGCAGCAAATATCATCCGCCTGTTAAAGGGGCTCCAGAACCGCCGGGGTTTTGCCATGGTCTATATCTCGCACGACCTGACCCTGACGCTCAAGATCGCAGACCGGATTGCAGTGATGGATGGCGGCCGGATCGTGGAGTCCGGCAATGCCCATGACGTAATACTCTCGCCAAAGACGGAGTATACCCGCAGGCTGGTTGGTGCACGGATCGGACTGTGCTGCCACGACCATGTTCACGACCATAACACGGGGTAACAGATAGTTTCACAGGAGATACCAACAATGACGGAAGATTTCAGGAACGACAACAGCAGGCACTGGACAGAATACTGGAAGCGGGTATCCTCAAGGGGAAAGATGGGGGGAGGGGGACCGATGAAGGCCGGGTTCTGGGACACCCGGGCCGGCCAGTTTGCCAAAAAACCCGCTGGTCGCGAAGAAGACCGGCTCACCGGCATACTCGGCCTGGTAAACCAGACCGGTCTTGAGATTGACGGGGCACGGGTGCTGGATATCGGGGCAGGGACCGGTGCCCTTGCGATCCCGCTTGCGGAGCGGGGAGCAAAGGTGACCGCGGTTGACTTCTCTTCTGAGATGCTCAGGCACCTGGTGCAACGTGCTGATGCCGCCAGGGTTAAAATGGAACGGACTGTCCTTCTTTCGTGGGATGATGTTAACCTGGATGCCGAAGGGTTCCGGAAGAATTTCGATCTGGTCATTGCATCGATGACACCGGCGGTCCAGACTCCTGAAACGTTCAGGCTCATGCTGGAGGCAGCAAAAGGTGTCTGTTATTACAGCGGCTGGATTGACCGGTGCTGGGACCCGGCATACCACGAGCTCTACCGTATGCTCTTTGGCGAGGAATTCTCGCACAACTCACACGGGTTCACGTATCCTTTCATGTACCTGTACATGAACGGGTTCCGTCCCATTGTCCGGATCCGGCAGGATGTCTGGAAGGGTGACGAAACCGTGGAAGAGATGGTCAGTACCGTTGCCGGTTTCTTTGGCGCGACCAAAGATATTGATGAGACCATGAAAGAGCGCATGCGGGACTATTTTACCGCGAGGGCTGCCACAGGAAAATACTCGTCACAGACAACAGCAACGACCGGGACGATGGTCTGGGACATGAGGAAACGGGAGTAATATGTATTCAGAACCAGTCCGGCAAGGACATTCATCCTGCACTCATTTCAGGCAGTGTCCCTTTTTATGATCCTCAAACCATTCAAGCGGGAGTCGGTTATCCCGCTGCCGGTCACATTCATCTCTACCATGAGCCCGGAGGGCGTAAGGAACATCGCCCCGTACGGCTGTGTAATGCCGGTCCTGCGCCCGCTCGACCTTGTCTGCATCGCAACAGCAAAGCGGCGGGACACGCTTGACAACATCCGGGCAACCGGGGAATTTGTGATCAATATGGCGGGAACGGACCTCATCCCCGCGGTCATCCCAACGGCACGATTCTCCCCCCCAGATGCGGACGAGTTCGTACTCGCCGGCCTTGAGGTGAAGCCGTCCGTGGTTGTCAAGCCGCCGGGGATAAAGGGCTGTTATGCCTGGATGGAATGCACGCTCGACAAACTTTTCGAAGAGCCGCGATACATCCTCATCATGGGAAAAGTTGTCCACCTGGAGATGGATGATGCGGTCTGCCGCCCGGATGGTTCATGGGACGTTGGTGCGGCACAGCCGCTCTTCATGACCGGATCGAATACCGCGATGCACTACTGCACGGTCACGGATACCGGAAAATCCGATTCGTTTGGTGCGATGTTTCCGGACCGGAAGGATCCGCTGGAGAGGATGTATAAGGAATGACCGGATTTACCGTGCCGGATCCATTGCACATTTTTCTGATATCATCTGGGAGGTGATCTAAACGAGAGATCCTTACTCGGACGGCGGCCGTTTTTCCATTCCTTACGATCCGGATCCCCTGGGGGTCTCTCCGCCCGTCCAGCAGCCGATGTTTTCGGAGTTCCTGTCCGCAATTATGCCCCAATTGCTCAGTTTTTGCCTTCCGGCTATCCCTAACGGGGAAGGCGCCGGAGGTATTTCCGCGAATGTCGCAGATAGTTAGCGTGACTCAGGCAGGTTATGGCCGGATCCGTGCCTGCTCCATGAAATCCACGTATAAATACCCAGATTGACTATCGGATCCCGATTTGGAGAGGGGGGCTACCCGGGCCGCGAGTTATTCCCAAAGGATCGGTCTCTGAAGAGAGATTACTGTGCACGGACTGTCCCCCGGACTATCCTGTGCCGTTACCGCGCTCCGTCGGACCCGGAGGCATATATTCCCGGTACCACCGGGGAATATTCGTCGTGAATTCCTCATGATCGGACACGACCATCCGGATCCTCTTCTCCGACCGTGCAACCTCGCCAGCCGATCCGCTCGTCTCCTCGTACCAGTGCGACCACAGGATATCAGAAACAATGGTTGCGGCGCAATAAAAGGAATACGAGTTACAGAATTCCATCGGCGCCCCGCCCCCAAAATATCCGTGAACCTGCCCGGCACTGAACGGGATGCTGAGAGCCCGGGAAAAATACGCCATCTTGATAAAATCATGGACCGGGTCCCCCCAGTCATACCGGTTGAAATCGATGATGCCGGCCAGCCCGCCATGACGGACGATCAGGTTTGCCGGGTGATAATCATCGTGAAGGAAGGTCTGGCGCACGCTTTGGATACCAGGCAGCCCCCTTTGAATTAATCCAACCAATTCAGCGGGATCGATCCCGGCAAGCTCAATCCCCGTCTCAGAGAAACGCCGTAATTTTCCGGAGATCTTTTCCCTGAATGCATGACACCATTCCTGCCGGCCTGCGGGTGCCGGCATTGCGTGGAGGTTTCTGAGTTCCCTGCCCGCCTGTACACCAAGGCGATACTGCTCCGTTTCACTGAGTGAGCCAAGCGCTTCTTCGCCATCCATGCCATCGAAGTACGAGAGGACCATAAAACAGAGCGATCCGTCCCGGGATGTTCCGAATGCGAATGTCCGGGGAACGAGAGAAGAGTAATTCCCAAGACCGCAGAGCGTTTCGTATTCCTGGCGTTTTCTTCCTGCAATGTCTGAGGTGGGCGTTGCGGTTATGCGGAGGAGGTACCGGGTGCCATTCTCACCGTCCAGCAGGTACTTCTGCTCGAACGAGAACCCTTTGGCTATCCGCGTTGCACGGGATAATGTCAGCTGCTCTGCAACCAGCGGCTCCAGTTTTTCAAATTCATCCCATTCCCCCGGCATAATGACCTGACTAAAAATATTCGCCGCAGGAAAGATGAAAGGATCACTCGGTCCTTGAAAACGCCCATGTCCCAACGCAGAACATGAAAACCGCAAATCCAAGGAGGACCGCGATGTCGAGATATAAGGGGAAGAGCGGCACGAAGACATCGCCCATCATAACCGTCCGCATCGCATCCACGCCATACGTGAGCGGATTGCAGAAACTGACCCATCGCAGCCATTCCGGAACGTTTGTTAACGGGAAGAGTGCCCCGCTTAAGAAAAACATCGGGAGGTTGATGAATGTCTGGATGAGCCCGAACCCTTCAAAGCTCTTCATCACGCTGGCAAACGTGAGCCCGATACAGACAAGGCCGAACGTTATGAGAAGCATGATAGGAAGTGCCTGCAGAAAGATGAGGAAATCCATGTGCGCGCCGATGAGGAACGCAAACGGGAAGATGATAATCCCCTGGAGCATCACATCCGTGCTTGCCCCAAGCATCTTCCCAAAAAAGACAGAGGGCCGGGATATCGGGGAAACAAGGATCTCTTTTAAAAACCCGAACTCGCGATCCCAGATAACGGAGATTCCCATGAACATTGCGGTGAAGAGCATCGCCTGGCAGACAAGGCCCGGGAAGATGAACTCCTGGTAATTGATCCCCGGCATCCCGGCAGTGAACCGCATACCGGTTCCAAATATGAAGAGCCAGAGCAGGGGCTGGACAAAAGCATTGAGGAGTCGTGGTTTTTCTCTGAGGAATTTTTTCACCTCACGGAGCCAGAGGGTGTAAATTCCCCGCAGTTCGCTCATCGGACCCTCCGCCGCCGCATCATGGCCATCTTCCCGATATTGCCCCGGGCCTGCTCCTTGCGCAGATCTCTTCCGGTATAATGGATGAATACATCATTCATGTCGGGATGATTCAGGTAAATATATTCGATACGGATACCCGCAGTTGCCACCTGTTCCAGGATCCGCGGGAGGAGGACATTGGCATTGGTAACCATTGCCCGTACTTCACCATTATGAATCTCTGCTTTTCCCGACAGGGAGTTCTTGATAAGCAGGTCATGGAGTTCCTGGCCGTTCGTTGTCCCGAGAATAATCGTATCTCCCCCAAGACTTTTTTTAAGTTCAGATGGTTTGTCAAGTGCTACAATTTTCCCGTGGTCGATAATTGCAACGCGATCGCAGAGACGGTCAGCTTCCTCCATGTAGTGCGTTGTCAGGATGATTGTCATATCCTCCCGTTTCCGCAGCATACGGATATGGTCCCACATATGCTCCCGACTCTGGGGGTCGAGACCGATGGTCGGTTCGTCAAGAAAGAGGATTTTCGGGTAATGCAACAGCCCCCGGGCAATCTCAAGGCGTCTACGCATCCCCATGGAATACGTTGACAGGAAATCATTTGCCCGGTCTTCCAGCTGGACGAGTTCAAGCACGGACTGGATTCTTGCATCCAGTTCAGCGTACGGCACATCATAGAGATCTGCATGCATCTGCAGGTTCTCAAGACCGGTCATGTCTGCATCAACACTCGGGTCCTGAAAAACGATACCGATGGATTTGCGGACCTGTGCATTTTCAGAAAGAATATCGTAGCCATTCACTAACGCAGTCCCGCTGGTGGGTTTTAATATCGTGCAGAGCATCGACAGCATCGTGGTTTTTCCCGCACCATTGGGCCCCAGCAGGCCAAA
>JAAZNH010000121.1 GCA_012798365.1 Methanomicrobiales archaeon
CCCCAATACTTCATGGGGGATTTCACTTTCCTGCCGCATCCCCATTCCTTTTAATACCAGAGTCCGAGATCCTAAGCACCGTGACAGAATTCCAGCTCGTGTCCGGTTTCGCGCCGGCCGGCTCGCAACCGGAAGCTATCAGGCAGCTGACAGAAGGGATCGCAGAGAACAAGCAATACCAGACACTTCTTGGCGTTACCGGCTCCGGCAAGACCTTCACGATGGCCAACGTGATCGCTGCAGCGCAGAAACCCACGCTCGTGCTTGCCCACAACAAGACGCTTGCCGCCCAGCTCTATGCAGAGTTCTGCGATTTCTTCCCGCACAACCGCGTGGAATACTTCGTCTCCTACTACGACTACTACCAGCCGGAATCCTACATCCCGGCAAAGGACCAGTATATCGAGAAAGACTCGGCTATCAATCCCAAGATCGAGAGGCTCCGGCTCTCGGCCACTGCTTCACTCTCGTTCCGGCGCGACGTGATCGTGGTGGCATCGGTTTCTTGTATCTATGGTCTGGGCAACCCGGAAAATTTCCGGAACATGGGATTTGAGCTGGCGGTTGGCCAGAAAATTTCCCGGAATGATATCATGAGCCGGCTCATCGACATCCTCTTTGAGCGTAACGATCTCGAACTGATGCCCGGGCGGTTCCGGGTCAAGGGCGATACCATCGATTTCATCCCGGGGTACTTCAACAACATCATCCGGATCGAGATGTTCGGCAATGAGATCGAACGGATCAGCGAGGTTGACAAAAATACCGGGAACCGCACGGAAGCGCTGAAATATTTCTTCGTCTACCCGGCCCGGCATTTCGTGACACCCGAGAGCGCCCGGAAAACCGCGATTGAATCGATCCAGGAAGAACTCTCTGAAGTCCTCCCCCATCTTGGCCTCATCGAGGCGCACCGGCTTGAGCAGCGGACAAAGTACGATATCGAGATGGTGAGCGAGACCGGTTCCTGCAAGGGGATCGAGAATTACTCCCGGCATTTTGACGGCAGGAAAGCCGGCGAGAAACCCTACTGCCTGCTCGACTATTTCCCGGACGATTTTCTGATGATCATCGATGAGAGCCACCAGATGATCCCGCAGCTCCACGGGATGTACAATGGCGACCGGTCGCGCAAGAAAGCGCTCATCGATTACGGGTTCCGGCTGCCGAGCGCGTACGACAACCGGCCCCTGAAGTTCCACGAGTTCGAGCAGTACATGAGCCAGGTCATCTTCGTCTCGGCAACGCCCGGTGAGTACGAGCTGAAAAAGTCCGGCAGTGCTGTAGAGCAGATCATCCGGCCAACAGGCCTTGTGGACCCGGATGTGGAAGTGCGGCCGATCGAAGGGCAGACGGACGATGTTATCCGCGAAGTGCAGAAGACGATTGCCCGGGGCGACCGGGTCCTGATCACCACGCTGACGAAGAAACTTGCCGAGGAGCTGTCCGAATTCCTTGCAGACCGGAAGATCAAGACCCGCTACCTCCATTCCGAGATCGAGACGCTTGAACGGACGGAAATTATCCGGCAGCTCCGGCTGGGCAAATTCGATGTGCTGGTCGGGATCAACCTCCTGCGGGAAGGGCTGGACATACCCGAGGTCGGGTTCATCGGGATCCTGGATGCCGACAAGGAAGGGTTCCTCCGCGATACAAAAAGCCTGATCCAGATCATCGGCCGGGCTGCACGAAACGTGAACTCGAAAGTCGTACTGTACGGCGACAACATGACTGATTCGATGAAGCGGGCGATTGCCGAGACGAAACGCCGGCGCGATATCCAGGTTGCGTTCAACAAAAAGCACGGCATCACCCCGCAGACCATCATCAAGCCGGTCAAGGAAAAGGAAGTCGAAGTCAAAGACACGAAACACATCCCGAAGACCGATATCCCGAACGTGGTGATCGATCTCGAGAAGCAGATGCGGGACGCTGCCGAGAACCTGGACTTCGAGAAGGCAATTGCGCTCCGGGACCAGATCCGTAAGCTGAACGAGCGGCTTGGGGAGGCCGGGAAACAGCGGTAAGTAGCACCTTCTTCCTGCCAATTACCGGAACCTTTTTGGATCGGTTTTTCCGTCACAAAAAGCGCCGTGCGCTTGTGAAGCGCATAGGCTTTTTACCTTTTTTAAAAGATGGAATGAACAGAAAGATCCCGGTGCGGTTCTGCTGGTACGCGGAACGGCAACCTGCAGCCCGCATGAGGTATGACTTACTAGCAGTGGCTGCCGGAATTCGCCGGGTCATTTCCTGGATCCGGTGATTGCCAGATGTACAAATCATGTAACACTATCATGCCCGCTGTTCCGGCATGTTTATCTTCATATCGCTTGCTGCCCATCATGGCGATATTGTTCTTACTCATTGCAGGGATTCCCCCCGCTGCGGGTGACACGATAACCTGCCCTGCCGGTTACACCTGCACTTCGTGTGGGAGCAGCCTTTGCCTTGTATGCCCCACGGGGTCTCGCTGCCTGCTTGATGAGGATGCCGCAAGCCAGTTGACGAATCCTGAGAAGATCTACAACTGGGCATGCGGGTATGAACCCGGTATCGATAAGATCGCCAAGTTCTGTTACCGGGAAGAGGTGAACGCAAACCCGCCGGTTGCAAAGATTATCCCGGATTTCTTCCAGCACACCGCACCTGTTACAGTCCGCTTTACTGCTGCGGAATCAAGGTCATACACCAGCCAGATCGCATCATATTCGTGGAACTTTGGCGACGGGCAGACCGGTTCCGGGGTCACGGTGAGTCATACCTACCAGAATACAGGAACGTATTCCCCGGCACTCACGGTGACCGATACCAATGGGCGGACTGGTACAGCATATGGGACGATTATTCTCTCTTCTTCGGTACAGAAACCCCAGGTCATCATTGATGCAGGCAGCAGCGGGACAGCGGGGACCGTTGTAACGAACCAGCAGAACCAGCGACCCGTAGCGGTCTTCTCTGCAACCCCGAATTACGGCACCCCGCCCCTCGCGGTCTCCTTTGACGGGCAGCAGTCGTTCGCTCCTGACGGGAGCATTGCCGCGTATTCCTGGGACTTCGGGGACGGGACAAAAGGCACCGGCTATGTCGCCACGCACACGTACGGGAAGGCAGGAACGTATTCTGCCTCCCTTACAATCACCGACAACACGGGATCCGTGTCACCTGCTTCGTACGCAACCATCACGGTCGCTGAAAGCAAACCCGCCCTGATCCCCGGGCCGGGCGAGTCCGGCAGGCCCCGGATCACCTCGCTTGTTTCCGACCCGGACTACACGAACGCGGATTTCATGCAGTCCGACTCAAGGATTGAGGTCATCCCCCGTGAGTACAAAGGATCGATTGCTGTATCCGGAGGATCCCTGGTGATCAAAGGCAGCCATTTCGGGAACCAGAAAGGTTCAGTGAGAATGCTCCTTGACGAGGACATTGAGGGATATTCCCTTGAAAAACCCTACGCGAAGATGAATTTTGCCAATACGAAGAATACGCCAATCTGGTTAGGGATCACCCAATGGAGCGAGAACGAGATAACGCTCAATATCATGGATATCAACACCCTCTTGCGTACGAATTTTGGCGGCGGGAAGGGGAAGATTTCGGTCATCCTTCCCGATGGGACGACTTCCAACCCGTATACTTTTTTCCTGAGCCCGAAATGGAACCTTGTCCGGTTCTCCGGTGCACAATTTTTCAATCCGAGTCATAATGAGGATGCCATGGACGGGTATACGTCGCAGGTCACGGATCATGTAATCATCGTAAAGCACGATCCCCGGTGCAAGGATCGGGGGGGGACAAAAGACGGGGACGATGGCCGTGATGATTTCTTCCGGGAGAACCGGCCACTTCCCCCGAATGTGAAATTCTCAAAAGTCCGAGTTGCAATGATCGATCAGAACCAGAACATCCTGGGCTTTGTCCTTGAAAAGGCTTGGCAATTGGGATCAATGATTACCATGAATTATTACGAGATCGGAAAATTTGTCTTCAATGTCTTCGTTGCCGTGTTCGATGACAAAGCCGGCAGTTATGAAATGCATATCCACAATGAGAAGATGCTTGATGATCCCTCCCTTCTTACCTACGAGCGCGAACTGATGGTGAACTGGGAAAACACCTGTTACTCGAACAGCCCCAACGATGATATCACCCTGACCTATGCAGCCGGCTTCGAGGCATACGTTCCCGACGGGGTCGATCTGGGGGACTGAAACTCCCTCTTTTGATGACCGGCCCGGCAGCGCTATCCGTTGCCCCGGGTAATAAAAATTTTTCCTGATATCCCTTCCCGCGGATCAAAAAAACGACTATCCCCGTTTCCTTCCAAAGAGCCCGCAGCAGACCGCAACCATCGCACCGATAACGGCTGGAGCAGAAAAACCCGGCACTTTCTTCCCTTGTGCAAAATCATGGTTCACATCCGTTGTCTTCCCTGGTGATACTGCGATATCCTCGATTGTTGGCGTATACCCTGCAAGGTTCAGGACAACCGTGTGGGTTCCAGCCTCAACATTCCGCACCACCGTTGGGGTTTTCCCGATCGCATCACCATCCAGAGTGATCGCCGCTCCCTCCGGTGTTGACCGGATATTCAGGGTGCCGAAGCCGGACTGCCGTGATACCGTGGGGATTGGGATTTCTGCGTTTGTTTCCTGCGTGGATGATGTTGCAGTCGTTACCGGCAGCCGGACAAGGGTTACAGATAATGGAACCGTCTGTCCTCCGGCAACAGTCACTTTTGTTGAATAATCTGCGTAACCGCCTTTGGTTATCGTCACCGTGTGCGTACCTGCGGAGAGATCCGCAATTGTCACCGGTGTTGTCCCGCTCTTTGTACCGTCAACAGTAACATCAGCACCCTCGGGATTTGTCGTTGCCCTGATCGAACCGGTTGACGGCGTTGTGACAACGGTTCCTGTGAGTGTCACCTGCAGCTGTACCGGTGAAGTCCGGCTGATGGTAATATCCCGCGAATACAGCTCATAGCCGGGGACATACAGTGTTATCGTGTGTACACCCTCGCGCAGCTCCTTTCCATTTATCGGTGTAATCCCGATGGTCTGGCCGTCAATGGACACCGCAGCACCTGCCGGGTCGGATGCAACGGAAAGTGTTCCAACAGCACTGTCCGTCACGGTGATGTATCCGGCCTGTGTCTTTGTGTCGCCCGGGGGATCACCGCTGCAGGTGGTCCAGCCTTTTGTCGTCAGGGTCACACTGTAGGTCCCGGGGCCGGAATAGGTGTGGACCGGGTTTTGTTCTGATGAGGAGCCACCGTCACCGAATTCCCACTGCCACGCACTGCCGGAGGAACCGGTAAATTTGACTATCAGGGGATTTTTTCCGGAAACCGGCGTGCCGGAAAAATCAACTTCAGTAAAATGGGAGTCACACGCGCTCATCCCTGCGACTTTCACCCACGATATGCAGAGTGAATCCGCAGTCATTGCCGGCACAGCATTTTTCAGCCAGCACTTGGCATCCGGGCCGTATCTCCCGTTCGGGACCATATAGGTGGCAGCCTTGCATTGTGTATCAGCAAGGCACAGGGCTGCGCAGTCGGCAGGATTCGCGCTCGCGATAGTGATCTCACTTGCATAATCGTTCCCGAACATGTCCATCCCCGTATGGATCTCCATGCTATCTGCACCGGCGATTCCCACGATCAGAGAGAGCAGGAGAAGGCAAGGTGCAATCAGGGAAGACCCGGGCCAGGCCGGTGTCATGCGTCCCGCCCGGCCGGATGAAATTCCGCACCTATTCCTGCTGATAACTTCCCCACTGTTCTTCCGGGTACCGGAGGTTTATTCAGCCCCACACGGGCGATCCTGAAACCCGGCCCATTCCTTCGCTGCACGCAACGTACCATGGATACCTGCACCTTGCTGTTTCCGGTTTTTTTAAGCGTCCTATATATCGGAGCGCAGAGCGTTAGCGCCGTGCGCTTTTGGAAACTGCGGGAGCGATTCGGCACCAGGCGAAAGATCGGGCCTGGAACATCCTGGAATAAAATAGAAATCTTTACGAGATTCCGTTCAGATTTTTCACCTATGGGGATACTTGAAGAGGAGACCCGGGTGAAGATCCTTAAAGCTCTGAAGCGGCACCCAAAAGGCCTCATGATATCCGACCTCTCCTCCCGCCTCAGGATCAACCGTAACGTCATGGCGAAGTACCTGGAGATCCTCCTCGTCTCGGGGGATGTGGAGATGGACATACAGGGCAATGCTAAGCTCTTCACGCTCTCGAAAAGAATCCCGG
>JAAZNH010000122.1 GCA_012798365.1 Methanomicrobiales archaeon
AAAAACATCCGTACCCGCATCGCTCTCCAGGACGACGGGTGTGGCCTCAGTCCTTGTGCCGGTAAGGACATTCCGCAGCGTTGCAGCCGACACCGAAGAGCCGGTATAGTCGATCGCAGCGGAGGGCCGCAGGTTCGTCCCTTTGGGCACATTGTGAATATCGCCTTTGAGCGGATTCTCCTGTGCAGTGGGAACATCATCGTACACCATGAGGATGATCCGATCGTCGCTCACCCCGGCGCTGCGCAGCAGGTGGTACACGGTCAGGGCATCGGCCTGGTGCCGGTAGTTCCGCCAGCCGGATGAGGGCCCGGCAATGACCGCGGAGAAGCCGGTCCGGGGACCGCGGGGGAGGCCGGATGCAGGAGACGATGAGACGGTCATCAGGCCGGCGGACGGGGTAGATGCACCAACTGAAGCGCCACCACTCTTGCCATTTGCTGAAACGTCCTCGGAGCTGAACGTCTTTAGTGACGTGAACGTGCCGTTCTGTACAATCCAGTGGGAATAGTAGGTGTAGATCTGGTCCACGCCAAGGTCCTCGTCAAATTCAAGGCCGCCGCTTGCACCCGTAATCCAGGGAAGACGGCCGGCAAGGATCTCGCGGACCGCGGTGCGGATGCCCGGTCCGTCCCAGCCGGTCACGACCCCATCCCCGTATACGACCTTCCGGACCGAGTCCGGCAGCGGCTCAAAGAAGACCGCATCCTGCCGGGCGCTTACGAGTGCAGCAATCAGCAGGGCATCGTAGGTTGGCGCCGCATAGTTCTCGGGAGCATGACCGAACTTCGCGGTGTAGTTCTCGATGAACAGCGAATGCGGGTCGGCAGTCGGATTCGTGCCCTCGATACCTTCAGCATCCGGCCCGAGCAGCTGGACCAGCTGCGGGGTTGCGGCAGCGTCCGTAAAAAAGAGCCGGACCGGTTTTTTTGACCGGGCAACGGTTTTTTGGATGGTAGCCGCGTCATCGGCAAAGCTGACCGCGATCAGGTACTCCGGGCTGGTATCCAGCGCGGCTTCAACATCCGCATCGAGCGTTGCTGAACCCGGCTCGAACTGGCCGATGTACGTCACATCGATCCCGTACTCGGTGGCAAAGAAGCCGGTCCAGTCATAGAAGGTCTTGCCGTACGTGCTGTTCTCGCAAAGCAGTGCCACCCGGGTTACACCCCGCTCTTTCAGGATTGTGAGGATCGTCTTTACCTGCGCAGCATCGCCCTGCGTTGTCCGCCAGACGTATCCGGACCGGCCGAAAGCCCGGATGATATCACCGGAGGTTGCTGTCGGTGAGATGAGGACTTTTTTCTTTTCCGTGAACCGGGGTGCAAGGGTATACACGAGATCGCTCGTGTCCGGCCCGATGACAATCCGGATTGAATCATCATCGAGGAGTTCCTGCGCCAGCTGTTCCGGGTTGCCCGTTCCGGTATCCTTGTACACGAGTTCGACCTGCCGGCCACCGATCCCGCCCTCGCAGTTGATGGTGTCCTTTGCCCATTCAAGCGGCTCCCGGAAATCCAAATCCCCGGTGAGGGGGAGGAGGACCCCGATCCGGACCGGCGTGGCCGTGTGAATCATCGTATAGCCGGCCCCTGCAAGAACCAGGCCAAGGATCAGGAAGACAACAACCCAGCACAGTTTTCTGTTGATAGCAATCACCCGGAACTGGTGCCCCGCCCGGTCTGGCAGCAGGCACCGGTATGTTTCGTCAATGTGGGTTGGATAACGGAGATATTAAGAGTACGGATCCGGTATTTGTGTATTGGGTATGCCCATACCGGAATGTGGTGCCGGAATACCGGTGCGGTGAACCCCCGACAG
>JAAZNH010000123.1 GCA_012798365.1 Methanomicrobiales archaeon
CCCAGTTCCACCCGGAGTTCAGGTCACGGCCAACGAGACCCTCACCCCCCTACCTCGGGTTTGTTGAGGCATGCAGGGCGAACAAGCGGACAAAATAAGGATCATACAAAGGAGCAGACACACATGGTCAATACCGAGAAATTCATTGCAAAGGCGATCGAGGAGATCAAAACTGCTGCCGGGAAAGAGAAGGTTGTCATGGCCCTCTCCGGCGGGGTGGACAGTTCCGTCTGTGCAGCCCTTGCAGCCCGCGCCATCGGGGACAACCTCATCCCGATTTACATTGATACCGGCCTGATGAGGAAGGGCGAGACTGAGCGGATCCGGACCATCTTTTCCCACATCCATCTCGATATCGTGCATGCGGAAGATGAATTCCTGGATGCCCTCAAGGGGATAACGGACCCGGAAGCCAAGCGCAAGGCAATCGGGGAGCGCTTCATCCGCGTCTTTGAGCGGGAGGCAAAAAAGCAGGGAGCAAAGTGCCTCCTGCAGGGGACCATCTACCCTGACCGGATCGAGAGCGAAGGCGGGATCAAGAGCCACCACAATGTCGGCGGGATGCCGCTGCACATGGAGTTCACGAAAGTGATCGAGCCTATCCGCGACCTGTACAAGGACGAGGTCCGCGAAGTTGCCGGTGCTCTTGGCCTGCCAAAAGAGATCCAGCACCGGATGCCGTTCCCGGGCCCGGGCCTTGCGGTGAGAGTGCTGGGAGAAGTGACAAGAGAGAAGGTTGCTGTCATCCGGGAAGCCAACTGGATTGTCGAAGACGAACTCGTGGAGACCTACCACCCGTGGCAGTGTTTTGCTGCCCTTCTCGGCCTCGGGACCGGGGTCAAGGGAGACAACCGCATCCACGGCTGGATCGTTGCCATCAGGGCCGTCAACTCGCGGGACGGGATGACCGCCGATCCTATCAACATCCCGTTCGATCACCTGACAAGGATCGGGTCACGGATCACCGCAGATATCCCGAGCGTTGCCCGGGTTGTCTACGACATCACGGCCAAACCCCCCGCAACCATCGAGTACGAGTGAGCATGAGAGATACCCGGCATGGGTTACTGTACACCTCAAAGGAATTACCATGGATATAACCAACCAGATGAAGACGCTTGATGAACGCTATTACATGCCTGCCTTTGCCCGTGACATGGCCATTGTCAAAGGCCAGGGATCAAAGGTCTGGGACGGGGCCGGCAGGGAATACATCGACTGCGTTGCCGGTATCGCGGTCTGTAGCACCGGCCATTGCCACCCGGCTGTGGTGAAGGCGCTCTGCGACCAGGCACACCAGCTCATCCACTGTTCCAACCTCTATTACGTCCCGCACCAGGGAGAGGTTGCAAAGAAACTTGTCGAGGTATCCGGCCTGCACAAGGCATTCTTTGCAAACTCCGGTGCAGAAGCAAACGACGGGGCACTCAAGCTTGCCCGCGTCCGGACCGGTAAGAAAAAGTTCGTTGCCTTCACGCACGGGTTCCACGGCCGGACCATCGGCTCCCTAGCCCTGACGCACAAGCCGGCAATCCGCGATCCCTTCGAGCCCCTCGGGATCCCGGTGACCTTTGTGGACTATGGCGACCTTGACGGCCTGAAAAAGGTTGTTGACAAGGATACCGCAGGGGTCTTTGTCGAGCCCATCCAGGGGGAGGCCGGAGTCATCATCCCGCCGGACAGCTTCTTTGAAGGCATCCGTGAGGTCTGTGACAGGAACGGCGCCCTCATGATTGTCGATGAGGTCCAGACGGGCCTGGGCCGTACCGGTAAATGGTTCGGCATCCAGCACACGAAGGTGACGCCGGACATCATCACCCTTGCAAAGGGTATCGCAAGCGGCTTTCCTATGGGCGCCCTCATAGCCCGTGAAGGCTTAGAGTTCACCAAAAGCGAGCACGGCAGCACGTTTGCCGGCGGCCCGCTGGCATGCGCCGCAGCAACTGCGACCATCGCGGTGATCGAGCAGATCCTCCCGGACGTCGAACGGAAAGGCAGGCG
>JAAZNH010000124.1 GCA_012798365.1 Methanomicrobiales archaeon
ATCGTCAGGTCCACCGGGCGGCCGGCGCAGTACTGCTGCACGGGAGCGGGGACATCGCCGCCCAGCCCGGTCTTCGCAAACCGGACCCGGTGGATGGTTGTGCCATCGCTCCAGACATGCACGTACCACAACCCGAACCGGCAGGAACCCCCGGTCACTTCCATCCGGCGATCACCTCGCGGAACTTTGCCGCATCGCACTCGATCATCTCTTCCTGGATCCAGGGAGGGAGACCTTCCCTGACGCGCTTTTCCAAAAACCGTTTCTCAGCAAGGACGAGCACGCCCCGGTCCTCAGGTGTGCGGAGGACCCGGCCCAGGGCCTGGAGCGACTTGTTGATGGCCGGCAGGGTGTAGCAGAGGAACTCGCCTTCCGCACCGAACTTGTGCCGGAAGTAATCGATCATCATCCGGCGGACCCGGTTGAACGGGGCAAGCGGGAGGCCCACGACCATGGCGCCGGAGAGCATCTCGCCCCGGTAATCGAGCCCCTCGCTCCATTTCCCGCCGCAGACCGCGAACATGACGCCGGATTCTCCGCGGGAAGGAAGCGCAAGGAACTGCAATAACACCTGGCCGGCATCAGCGGAATTGCGCGGCTCGATGAAGATCTTCCGGTTCCTTATGAGGGGTTTGGTGAGTTCCGCGTAGGTTTCAAGGATCTGGTAGCTCGGGAAATAGATGGCCCGGTTGCCTTTCAGGCCGGCAAAGGCCCGGATATATTCACCGATCCGGTTCGTGTTGTCCCGGTTCTGCCGCATCGAATATGCGGTGGTGATGTCACGGGCACAGGCAATAATCCGGTTCTCTTTGGGGAACGCATTGGGCAGGACAAGCGTTGTCACGTTCGAGTTGCCGAAATAGTATTTTTTGAAACTGTCAACGGGAGAGAGCGTCCCGGAGATGAGAATACAGCAGCCGTGCGAACCGCACACCTCGGTAAGGGACGCGGCCGGATCGATATTGCGCACTTCAAGGGCGGTCCCGCTTTCGTCCCGGCGATAGACCGTGAGGAAGGCCGGGTCGGTTGCGGAGTGGGAGAGCCGTACCATGAACTCCGTGAGCCGTTCAATGGCAGTCTCGCGGAACTCGCCGGCCTTGATATTCTTCTCCCGCATGGTCTCGGCAAGGCCCATGAGATCGTCAACGATCTCGTCCATCTCCTTGTAGAGCGACTCTTTGAGAATCATGCGGCCGAAGATGGCCGGATCAAACCAGTCCTCGGCTTCCTGCGAATTAGCAAGCCCCTTGATGAATTCACCGAGCCGGGGCAGCACGTGCCGGACGGCTTCAGCTCCCCGGTGACGGCGGGCCATGCCGGCCAGTTCGCGGGATGCCTGTTCAAGGTCCCGCTCCTCAAGGGAAACGCTTTCGATACCGGTGATCACGTCCCCGCAGTTATGAGCTTCGTCAATGAGGAGCAGGACGTCCTGCGGCTCAACGCCAAGGTTTGCATAGAGCTGTTCCCGGATGTCCCGGTTGAAGAGATGGTGGTAGTTGAGGATGACGACATCAGTGTTCCGTGCTGCCTGCATCATCAGCTCGTACGGACATATCTCCTGGCAGAACTCGTTCAGTTCCCGGGGCGGGACGGGATTTGCAATGATGCGGTCGGCCTTGTTGCGGAGCGCAGTTGACGGGACCATCTTGACGCCGATGCTCTCGGCCGGCACAAACATTTTACTTGCTATGTAGTACGGGCAGAGGAGCGGGTGCTCCTTGTCCATTCTCCGGATCTGCTGGATGATGAACGGGTCCTTGATGGGCGTTAAGGCCCCCTTGTCGGCCCGGTCCCGCATCAGCGAGTTCGAGAATGCCTTGACCCCCTCGCACCTCCGGTAGATGTCACCCTCGCCGCCCAGCGGGCACATGCTCTTCTTGCCGACCAGGTACACGGTCTTGATCTGCGGCTGCTTCTTTTTCACCAGTTCCATCTCGCGGATGAAGGTGGTGAGCTGGCTCACGGTACGGACCGCGATCACAATCTTGCGTTTCCGGCGCTCAGCAAGCAGCGCAGCAACAACGCTTGACTTCCCGGAGCCGGTCGGGGCATCGATCATCGCGATCCCGCCCTCGCGGGCTACCTGTGCTGCCACCTCAAGCATGTGGCGCTGGCCCGGGCGGTATCCGCTGTACGGGAAATAGGAGTCGATGCTGTCCATGTCGCCAGATAGGTTGGTTGTTGATGGTATTATGGGTGTGGTGCAGGGTGAAGGTGAAGAGCCCACGGCAGGCAGGAGAAAATTATTCCCAGGTATGCAGGGAACCAATTGCCAGTTCAAGAATACCAAAGACGATGAGGCCGACAAAGATCCCTTCAATGTCCGAAACTGCCCTGCTCGCGAGAATCCCGGCGCACCAGGCAACCGAGAGGGTGTTCGTGAACAGGAGCAGGCCAAGGAAGACCTCGCTCAGGTTCCGTGACCGGATGAAATAGTACGTGGACGGCAGCTTCCATCCCTTCTGCGATGCGGCAAGAAAGAGGAGGAAGAAGAGGACACAAAGAACGAGCAGGATGGTGCTGTAGATCCTGAACGGGTACAGGACAGCCGCGGCTGCCAGGGAAAGGATGACGGCGGCAACGGCAAGGTACTGGTCCGGAACACGCTGGATATCTGCCATGGATCAGCATTGCAGGGCGAATCCAGATAAATTTTGGGGGAATGAGGGGGGGGATTTTAGTATTTTAATTTATTCTTCCATGAACTGGAGTGCCGGGGCCTCGTGGTACAGCTCAGCATAATTCCCGATGAGATCGCATTCGCGTTCGAGCAGGTTGTGCTCTGCAACCGGTTTTGCCTCGCAGCAGAACATGTACGATAACGGCTTTGTGACGGGCGGGTTTTTGCTCAACTCGAATAAGGCCTGCGAGCAGGTGCCGGCATGACTGACTGCAAGAAGCGGACCGGCTCCGCCATCAAACAGAAGAAAGATTCCCTGCGCCTGCGGTGCTGCACTGGTGGTATGGGCTTTGAGTTCCCGGCGCGGGGACCAGGACAAACCCATCCAGTTCGCATCGCCCGGCACACCAGTGGGGGGAAGCGGCGAGGCGCTCGGACCTCCGGCAGGATTCTTCGGGTCCTGCGCCCCGAGGAGACCTCCCGGGATACCCTCACGCTCGGTCGAGGTGCAGCGGTACTTCCGGTGGAAGCGGCCGAAGTTGCATGAGGGGGAGTCGCGGACCTCCTGCCGGTAGCAGTAGAGAAGGAAATACAGGCCGGCCATGCGCCGTGCATGGGAATCATCCATCAAAAACGCCGAGAACTCGTACGTGAATCCCTTCGCATCCTTCCAGGCCCAGAGGGCCGGGCAGACCGGGTGCGGATCACTCCACGGCATCTGGCTCCGGGCCGTGGCCTGCCGGATCTCGGAGAATGTCCTGCGCAGCGATTGATCGGTCTGGCCGATATACATCAGGTGCGGGCTTCCGGCAGCCCGGATCCGGTAAAGACCGGGACCGTCCGGCAGGGAAGTGATCCGGTCACTGGCTAATGAAAACGGGTACCAGTTTGTCCATGCAAGGTCGCACCATTCTCTGGAAACACAGTCCGCTCCACTTTCCTGTTCTGCCATCGCACACCCACACGAGTCCTTCTTTTGTGACGGTATGTTCCGGGATATTGATACATGTTATGAAATGAATCCCGGGGAGATTTGTTGATAAGATGATGAAAAAAAAGCATCTCAGCTCTAATCTGACGGAGAAATAACATGAAAAAAAACTTTGGAGAAATCCATGATACCTATGCCGGGCCCTTTAGCCATGGAATCGTTGGGCTATGATTGACCATTTCAATAGTGCAAAAAAAGCACCAGTGCAAAAAAAGGTATTCCGGATCCCATTACGAAAATTCCGGATCCGTATACGATACCGAGAGCCGGGTGGTGCTGTCTGCATAGATGATGCTCTCTTCCCCATCAAACGTTCCAAAGACAAATATCTCCCGGTTAAGGGGTATGAAAACCTCGACTGCGATGATCTCTTCCTTCTCCGGCAGTTCGATCTTCCGTTTCGTGATCAGCTCCATGATGCCTGCAGGAAGGTTGAACCCGGAGACAAAGTGGTGGACCCGGGTATCGATGGACGCTTTTGACGACACAACCGATACGCTCGAACGCTGCGTCGTGGTTGTCCGGTTCCATGACCCGGACCTTCTCTGCGTCCGTGCGGTCACGAGCGGCGCATCAAACCCGCACAGCATCTTCAGCGCCTGTTCGGCCACCTTGAACTGCATGATATCGTTGAAAAATTCCTCCGGCAACCCGGCGCTTTTGAACTGCCCGGCCACAAAGCCCGAGACCAGATCGGCTCCTTTTTTGAAATAGGCAAAGACGCCGCTCACGCGGACCGTCCGGTTCACGCCACCCGAGGTTATCGTAAAGTCGCCCCCGGACTCAAAGAACATGAAGCCCTCTAGGGAATCAATCTTCATGCCGTCATTACCCAGCGGGATCCCGTTGATCCGGATCCCGGAAGTGGTGCGGGTATCCGTGATGGCAGATTCCCTGCTCATGACGAAAATGCCGTAGTATGCCACGTGTTCCCCGGTGGTTGGCAGGATGAGGTCCGGTGCAACCGCTCTGCCCTGCACCAGGATCGGCGCATTCTTTTCGATGTTCAGTGATGCCTTGAAAGCCCTGATGAGCTGTTTGCGCTTGTTTGCAGTGAGGCGGCCCTGGACGTGGGCATACACAATCACGCCAATGAAGAGAAGGAGGACAAACCCGAAAATGTACAGGCCCATGGGGTCGGAGGATGCCATGGGAAGGTGTTTATCGTGAGGGTATTTAATGCCGTGAGAAAAAAGGCGGGGGAGTTACCGGTTCCCTTACGTGATCTCTTTTACCGCAACCGCATTCGTGCCATCCCATTCAAGGGTTGCAACCGACCGGCCCAGTTCCTTTCCGGCGGCTTCCCGCATAACAACCGTGATGATAACCGGTGAGACCGTGCTTGACGGCCGGTCAATGAACGACCAGTACAGCTTCTCGCCATGGTTTGTTACCGCGGAGCCCTTCTGGTTTATCGTATAGTCCGGAGGATTCCACGAGAGGAACTGGCCGTAGCTGGCAGTCCAGTCGTACTCTGCAGTTGACGTGTCGATTCCTTGTGTGATCACGGACAGTTCAATGCCGGGTGTAGAAGACATCATGGGGGAGTAGCGCTGGGGCGTTGCCCGGATCCGGACGGAGGGTGCTGCGGTTGTTACCGGCTCAGCCGCCCGGGCAGCAACCACGCTGCACGTTCCCTGCACGCAACCGCAGGAACCGGCACCACAGTCAAGCGGACCCTCGCAGCTTTCCGTACAGGCGATTCCGGTGCAGGATTTTTGTGCTGCTTTATTGACACAGCTCCTGGGGTGACAGCAGTCCGCGGGCACACAGTCCGCAGCGTCGGTGCAACCCATCGCATTCATGGGGGTCGGGGCAACACCTGCCGGAGTGACCGGCGCGGTCGTTACCGTAACAGGGGTTGCGGAATCCGTGGTACATCCCGCCATGATGGCGCACGCGATGCAGAGAAGTGCGGGTATAATCATGCGTAGGTCCATGAAGAGCATCAGTGTCCCGGGCACATAAACCCGGCGATAACTGCGGAGATAATCGCACCCACCATGTCGCAGGCAGGCATGATACGTGGTTAAAAAACAAAAGGGAATTTTCTTTTTCCCGTGCACAAAATAGTGTACCTATGACTCCACGAACCATGGCGAACCGTCCGGTATTTTTTGCAATTATTGTAGCATGTGCCCTGCTTCTTCTTGCCTGCACTGCCGGGTGCACCCAGGCAGCAGCCCCGGGCCAGGGCCAGACCGCGGAACAGAAACAGTATGTCGAAGTGACCGTCACCCAGCCGGATGCCACCCATATCGTTGTCACGTACCAGGGCGGCCCCAATATGCAGACGCTCATGGAGCTTGAAACCATGATAACTGACAGTACCGGAAAGAACAAGATCCAGTCCGTTGGCTCCCGCCTTGCCACTACCCCCATCACCATCCGGGGGACCAATACAATCGAAGGCGACTTTGCCGGAACCGATCATGTTGTGGTGACGGGGTACCTGTCAGATGGTTCGCGCAAGGTCATGCTTGATACAACCATCTGATAAGGACGGGCTGCCTGCCTCCGGTTCTTTCCCGATGTATTTTTTCACCATGGAGAGAGCTGCTTATCCAATTCCTCTATTACGGATCTCCATTTTTCGTTTTTTAATGACAAGGTGGCGAGTGAGAAAAGAGAAAAGGACCGGCTCGCGATCAGGGTGCTTTTTTCAGCGTGAAATGGATCGCTGCACCGTTTTCCGGGTTGCCGTCAACCCGGTCGGCTGCCCAGACTGAACCGCCGTAACTCTCGACAAGCGTCCGGGCAATGAAAAGCCCCAGCCCCTTGCCGCTTCTCGGGCCTTTGCCTTTCCGGAACCGGTCAAATACCACCGGTTTCATCGCATCCGGGATGCCCGGGCCGTTGTCTGCAACCACAACCTCAACATGGTCGCGACGGTTTTCCACAGAGATATGGATGTCCGGACCCGGGCCGGAGAATTTCATGCTGTTGCCCAGCAGGTTCGTGAAGACCTGTCCCAGGAGGGTATCGGCCATGACATGCACGTCCGTTCCGGCGTAGTGAATCCCCCCGGAACTGTAGCGCTGGATCTCGTGCCGGATCACGGAATCAAGATCAATGTCCCGCAAGGCTTCCTTCTTCTCGTGCAGGCGCCGGATGGTCGAGACATTCCCGATAATCTCGGCACTCTGGTTGATGCTTGCCACCAGGCGCTGGGCGATAGGCCGGCTCTTCTCATCGGCTTTCATGTGGAGGAGCTCGGTCAGGGCAAGGGCGCCGGTGTTGACGTTGTTGATATCATGGGTGATGATATCCAGGTACAGGTTCGCCTCCTCGTTGGCCTCACAGAGGCGTTTCTGGGCAACCAGGACTTCCTGGTGCTGCATGACCGCCGCCTCGTATGCCGAGAGGAGAAACTGGATGATCTGGCCGCGATCGTGGGGGATGGAAAATTTTTTTCCGGACAGGATCACATCAGCGGAACTGTCACCTGAAAATCCCGCTGCCCGGTCATGGGACGAGAGGATCTTCTTCAGCCGGGACACCAGGTACTCTCCCTGGTACGGCTTGGTGATGAAGTTGTCAGCACCCGAGACCATGGCATAGACCACGTCCTTGCTGTCCGTCAGCATGGTCAGGAGAATGAACGGGATAGTATTCCACCGGGCATCGTTCTTGACAATCCGGCAGAACTCGTACCCGTCCATGACCGGCATGACCACATCGCTGATGATGACATCCGGCGTCAGGGTCTCCAGGACCTCAAGGGCCTCTTTGCCATTCTCGGCAAGAACGGGGGAATACCCGTGCTTTTCCAGCGTTGCCTTGAGGATTTCAGCCTGCGTCCGGCTGTCTTCAACGATCAGCACGGTTACCGGTTTGTCATCTGCCATCCCTTCGCGTCCCCCACCAGTACTCTTGCATCATCTCATCTGTCGTACGATAAATAGTCATGCCATGACTTCACCGGGAACACACGGGGAGCGGCAGCTCAAAGGGCCTGGAACAGAGCGGAGTATTCAGAGCGTGCCCCGGTAACCCGGAAGCATCAGCCCACGAGTTTTTTCTTGCGGAGCAGGCGGTTGTACGTGATGGCGAACCGGTGTGCTTCATTACGGATCTCCTGGACGTACCGCAGCGCCATGCCCTTCTCATCAAGCCTGCGGGGGAGCACCTCCCCGGGCACAAACACTTCCTCCTCGCGTTTGGCAATACTGATGACCGGGATCCGGCAGTCCAGGGTTTCAAGAGCCCCGAGGGCTGCGGCGAGCTGGCCTTTTCCGCCATCGATGATGACAAGGTCCGGAAGCGCGGCGGATTCGGCAATCAGCCGCTGGTAGCGCCGTTTCACGATCTCGGCGATCGAGGCAAAGTCATCGATCCCTTCCACGGTTTTGATCTTAAAGCGCCGGTAATTCTTCTTATCCGCAATCCCGTTCGTGAACCGGACCATGGATCCGACCATCGCGGTACCGGAGAGGTGCGAGATGTCAAAGCACTCGATAACCAGCGGGGGGTCAGGAAGGTCGAGCGCTGCCTGGAGATCATTGACCTTCAGCTCATGTTTCAGGAAGGTGTGGTCAAGGTTCTTCCCGACAAGGTCGAGGAGTTTTTTCTTCTCGCCGATCTTGGGAACGGTAACCTGGACGGATCTGCCTTTCTTCTCGGAAAGGTACCCGGCAAGGGCCTCATCCACATCATGCGGGACGATCAATTCGGAGGGGGGTGTCCGGTCCGCGTAGTACAGGACCAGGAACTCGTCAAAAAAACCTTCGCGGTTCTCAAACGAGTACTCCTGCTTGTTGATGAGAAGCCCTTTCTCGACCGAGAAGACGAGCAGGTAGACATGGTCACCGGAGATGGTGTACCCGATCACGTCCTGGTCGGTCTCCCGCGGCCGTTCCACGTGCTGCCGCTCAGAGAGCCGCTCAATGGCAGCGATCTGGTTACGGAGGGTGAGGGCCTTTTCAAATTCCAGCCGGGCGGAGAGATCGGCCATCTCGGTTTTGAGTGCTGCGACAAGTTCGCTGCCTTTGCCCCGGAGAAGTGCTGCTGCCTTGTCAACGGACTGCTGGTAGTCTTCTTTGGTGATTGCACCAACGCAGGGGGCACTGCACGTCTGCATGTGATAGCGGAGGCAGGCGCGTTTCGGCAGTTTTTTGCAGGAGCGGAGAAGGAAGATGCGCTTGATGACCCGGATCACATCGTCGCGCCCGGCTGCTGACACGAACGGGCCAAAGTAGGTTGCATCATCTTTTGCGGTTCTCCGGGCGATCCCGATCCGGGGAAACGGTTCTTTGGTCAGTTCGATATACGCAAAGCGCTTTGCATCCTTGAGATCGATATTGTATTTCGGCTGGTGTTTTTTAATGAGGTTATTCTCAAGAAGCAGGGCCTCGGTCTCGGTGTTGGTGACGACTACGTCAAGGGAGGCGATCGCTGCAACAAGGTTCCGGGTCTTCGTGTCATGGTCCTTTTTCTGGAAATAACTGGTGACGCGTTTCTTGAGATCTTTTGCCTTGCCGACATAGATGATGGTCCCTGTCTCATCATGGTACAGGTAGCAGCCCGGGCTGTGGGGGAGGGACGCAAGATCGATCATGTGCTGTACCAGATTCTGTACCGGAAGAGTATAAGCGATGGGGATACTGCAGGTTTCGTGGTACCCGGTCGTGCGGGGTTATACAGGGAGAACATACCAGCACTAGTGTCCCGGTCCGGGTTATTGGGGACCAGCATTCGCCAGCACTCAACGAAATATCCGGCTCTCTCCGTCGTTAAAAAATCATATTAAAATACACGGATAAAATTTATCTGTATATAAGACAACAGGATCACCTGCTGCATGATACAGCGGGTCTCCACTTGGAGATGGTCTCATGGAATGGCTCTATTCAAAGGGGATTCCGATAGAGGCGCAATACCTGTACCGGAAAGCGCTGGAGATGGAAGACCAGGGCAAGGATGCAACGGCCCTGAAATATTTCCGCCAGGCGCTCATCATTGCACCGCAGTATTCCAAAGCCCTGTACGAGATGGGCAACTGTTTTGCACACCTGGGAATGTTTGAAGAAGCCCTTGTCATGTATGACAAGGCGATCCACCTTGACCCGGGTGCGGCGGAGATCCATAAAAAACGGGAGGATATCCGTTCAGAACAGAAAAAGATGGGCCGGTAATCCGGGTGTTACGCTTTTTCCAGGATCTCTTTTAAGAAGACACCGGTGTGGCTGCCTTTTGCCACGGCAACCTGTTCGGGGGTCCCGGTTGCAACGATCTTTCCCCCGGCATTGCCGCCGTCCGGCCCGATATCGATGATATGATCCGCGGACTTGATGACATCAAGGTTGTGCTCGATCACGACAACAGTGTTACCCTTTTCGACAAGGTCATCAAGGACCTTGATCAGTTTCTTCGTGTCATCGAAGTGGAGCCCCGTGGTTGGTTCGTCAAGGAGATACAGGGTTTTTCCGGTTGCCCGTTTTGCAAGCTCACGGGTCAGCTTGATCCGCTGGGCTTCCCCGCCGGAGAGGGTTGTGGAGCTCTGGCCGAGCTTGATGTAATCGAGGCCGACACGGGAGAGGGTCTCAAGTTTTGTCCGGATGGACGGGATGTTCTCGAAATGCTTCATGGCTTCCTCGACACTCATATCCAGGACATCGGCAATGGACTTGCCCTTGTACAATACTTCGAGGGTCTCGCGGTTGTACCGCTTGCCTTTGCACTCTTCGCACTCGATGTACACATCCGGGAGGAAGTTCATCTCGATCTTGATGAGCCCGTCACCTTCGCAGGCCTCGCACCGGCCGCCTTTGATATTGAACGAGAAACGGCCGGGCGCAAAACCACGCATCTTTGCCTCTTTTGTCTCCGCAAAGACCGAACGGATTTCATCAAAGACTTTCGTGTACGTCGCGGGGTTGGACCGGGGCGTCTTCCCAATCGGGGACTGGTCGATCACGATAACCTTGTCGATCTTCGAATCAAAGATGAGTTTGTCATGCTTCCCCGGCTGCTCCCGGGACTCGTGGAGCTCCTGCATCATGGCTTTGTACAGGGTCTCGTACACGAGCGTGGATTTGCCGCTGCCGGAAACGCCGGTAATAACGGTGAGGAGGCCGACCGGGAACTTCGCATCGATGTTTTTTAAGTTGTTCTCCCGGCACCCTTTCACGGTGATGTACTTGTCGGATTTCCTGCGCTTCTTTGGCACATCGATCATCTTTGCGCCGGAGAGGTACTGGCCGGTTAAGGATTTTTTGTTCTTCTCGATCTGCTTCGGGGCCCCTTCAGCGATCACGTGGCCGCCGTGCATCCCGGCGCCGGGGCCCATGTCAATGACATGCTCGGCCGACCGGATCATGTCCTCGTCATGCTCGACAACGAGCACCGTGTTCCCCAGATCGCGGAGCGTCCGGAGGGTCTCGATCAGTTTGCGGTTGTCGCGCTGGTGAAGGCCGATGGAGGGTTCGTCAAGGACATACAGGACGCCCATCAGGTTCGAGCCGATCTGGGTGGCGAGCCGGATCCGCTGGGCTTCCCCACCCGAGAGGGTCCCGGCATTGCGGGAGAGGGTGAGGTACCCGAGGCCGACTTTTTCCAAAAAGTCAATCCGGCTTTTGATCTCCTTGGTAATCAGGTTCGCGATCTCTGCTTCCTTCGGGGTCAGCTTAATGTTTTTAAAGAACGCGATACCTTCCGAGATCGACATGTCGGTTACATCGATGATCGATTTCCCGTTGATCCGGACCGCGAGCACCTTGTCCTTGAGCCGCTTCCCGTTGCAGGACGGGCAGGGGGAGACCCGCATGTAGCCTTCGAGCTCGCGTTTGCGCCAGTCCGACTGGGTCTGGGCATAGAGCCGGGCAGTCTGCGGAAGGAGTCCTTCCCATTCCCCGGTGTGCGACCACTCGGCATCGCCGTTCTTCATGCTCATCGAGAACTTCATCCGCTTCGATGACCCGAACATCAGGGCCTCGTACTGTTCTTTCGTGAGGTCCTTGATTGGGGTGAGGACCGAGAAGCCGTAGTTCTTCGCAACGGTGGCGAGGTACTGACCCCGGAACCCGTCCATCGGGTTGCGGTATGGGGCGATGGCCCCGTCTGCAATGCACCGCTCCTTGTCCGGAATGATGAGGTCCGGGTCGAACTCCATCTTGACGCCGAGCCCGTGGCATTCCTCGCAGGCACCGAACGGGCTGTTGAACGAGAACATCCGGGGCTGGAGTTCCTCGAACGCCATCCCGCAGACCGGGCAGGCCATAAGCGAGGAGTAGGTCGACTCCTTCCCGTCCTCGCCTGCAACGAGCACGAGACCATCGGATTTTTTCAGGCAGTTCTCCACTGCTTCGGTGAGCCGGGAGCGTTCCGAGGTTTCGAGCCGGTCGATAACGATCTCGATGTCCTGCATCTTGTACCGGTCGAGCTTGATCTCCTCATCGGTCCGGATGATCTTCCCGTTCACCCGGACCCGGGTGAACCCTTCCTTGTTGAGGTCTTTTAAGAGCTGCTGGTACGTCCCCTTCTTCTGCCGGACGATGGGCGCGAGGACCGTGACCTGGCCCGGGTACTCAGCCGCGATCTGGTCAGCGATCTTATCGGGGGTCTGGGCGGCAATGGGGATGTTGTGCTCAGGGCAGAACGGGGTCCCGATCCGGGCATAGAGGAGACGGAGGTAATCGTAAATCTCGGTGACCGTCCCGACCGTGGATCGGGGATTTTTTGACGTTGTCTTCTGCTCGATGGAGATGGCAGGCGAGAGACCTTCGATGCTGTCCACATCCGGTTTCTGCATGATGCCCAGGAACTGCCGGGCGTACGAGGAGAGCGACTCAACGTACCGCCGCTGTCCTTCAGCATAGAGCGTATCGAACGCTAATGTCGATTTACCGGAACCGGAGACCCCGGTGATCACGACTAACTTATCCCGGGGGATCGTGACATTGAAATTTTTAAGGTTGTGCTGGCGGGCACCTTTGATGATGATATCTTTCATTCTTAGCTGGTACAGATTGCTTTGGGGTATTAAAGATGTGAAGGATGGGGCATGAAAGTGAAAGGGGGGGAGTTATGTTAAGAGAATTTTACCAGTTGCTTCTTTCTCACTTTCAAGTCGTGAATAACAATGTCTCAGAAAATTTCCAATATCCTGTTCGGTTGATGCGGAGGAATATTTAATGCCTGAAATTTTGCCCAATTTTTTTCTGTACTCTTTCCGACGTAAATTTTGACCAGACCCAAAACCCGAAGTAGCGATATAGGCACACCAAACAATGGGGTTGGTATATCCTTTTGGATCGGAAAATTTTGCTTTAATATGATTAAAAGTATTTTCAATTTGTTCAATGGCATCATCAAGTGAACTTCCCTTTGATTCAGCTAAACAGATAATTTTTGGTTCTTTTCTAACATCGCACGCTGAAGATTCAAGATAATAATAGATTAACAAATCACAGATCTTCTGTCCTTCACCTAACATAGAAAAATGTTTTCGGAATAGGGATGTTTTATTAGATTGTTCATCAATTTCAAAAAAGATCACATGCTCGTTTTCTTTTGTATTTATTGTAATATGAGCTCCATCCCGAGGCTCATAACGCACATTTTGCGAATGGCAGGCACAAGTTGTAACTAGAAGATTAAATGGCATATCAATCCTCAAGTTCAAAATAAATATCGGTAATTTCCTCGGAAACTTTACTAAAAGTTTTCCAATTAATATCTCCTTCATTCTCTAGAATATCATGAGCCTCCCCATTCTCAAACAAATAAACAGAGACTTTTTCTTTTGATATAAAAGCCTCTTTTTTCTTTAAATAAAACAAGTCAACAAGTTTATCTTTTGATTTTTTACTTGATTCAGCTTTGATTAAATTTATGAGATGATCAACGATATACGGGCTGTGAGTTGTGATAATAACATTAATTCCTGAATTTACCAGCATCGAAATTAGTTCAATTAATTGAGCCTGTGCTTTCGGATGCAAATTCATTTCAGGTTCATCTAGAACTATTAATTCATTAGGATCTAGATAGTAGCGCAAAAATAAAACAAGAGGACTTAGTCCTTTTACCGCTGACGAACTAATCGTCATATTTAGATCAACATTTGAATTTTCAGAATATTTGAAAATTAATCTACGAACGTTTTCATTATCACTTAAACGGATCTCACCCTTCAAAATTTCAGTTTCTAAGATATCTGCATAATCCTGATATTTTTTAATTATTTCATCTGTATTTGCTTTGTCAACTCTAACATCAACAAAGTCCTTGCTTAATATTTTTGTAATTACTGTTAAAAGCTCGACAACAGGTTGTGATACCTGAATTTTCACGGCACTTTTTTCTGCTGGAGTGGAAGAACTAGAATTCTTTTCAGCAGTTGTCTTATGTGATTCCTTTTTTTTACTCTCTTGTTCTGAATAATAGAATAATGTTAATCCAGTCCTTTCTGCACCTAGAAAATAAACTTCATTAAAGATTGATTTATGGAGCATCGAAAATATTGTTGAACTAACATCTATCTTTATTTCGTCCTTTGTGAGATCGGTTTTGTTTTTCTTAAAAGTGATTATAAGATTCTCTTTGTTGACGTTGCAATTAACAGATTCTGATTTCGGTTTTTTTTCACATTCTTGACAATTATCAAAATATGAACACTTTTTACAAAGATCGCCATTTATATCGTCTAAAAATCGTTGGGATAGATTGTGGAATTGTGTCTCTTTAAAATTTTTAAAGTCAAGATTTAGACCAATATTATCAAATTTTAGAGTGTCCGATCCTAAAAAAGTTTTAAAATATTTCGGGGAAATTTCTGAGCAAATTAATCTAAAATATTTTTTACTGTTCTTTTCAAGAAATAATTTAAAATTTAATTTTGCATGTCCTTTTTCAAAAAGTTGATCTACAACATTATCAATGCTGAAAAAATTTTCTTGCAAATTGCCACGGATATATTCATTCATAAAGCCATTAAATGCATATTTACTAAAAATAAAAGAAATGAGATAAGCAGTGTAGGTTTTCCCAGTATTATTCTCGCCCACAAATATTGTTAATGGCTTTAATTTAATATCTGCATTTTTCAAAGCTCCAAGATTATTAATTTTTATTGGAATAGGCACATTATTTTCTAACATATTAACCTCATTACATCATTTCAGATTTAAGAATGAACGCTTTTATCCTTAAAAATTTCTTTTTTAATATTGCAATTTTTCATTCATTCAAACATAGAACACAATTCGAACCAAATTCGTTCGCCCCACCAGTGACAAATTCCCTCTTTCCGTTAATATCTACAAATGACAACGCTCTCTTCCCAATTCTTCAATATCATTTTTTTTCAGTGCCCCCAGTACCAGTACCTGACGACGGGTCCGGTACTAACCAGCCCTGGATCCGCACAACCCCCACAACACCGGCCCCGACCGCAGGCACGCGGCACGGACGGCGAGCGATCATGATCCCGGTTTAAGTAGAAAAAAACCTGTCAAATCCTCATTCGCGGTGATGGGGGCTGATGCCCCCATACCCCCAATTAAGAGAAATGCCGCCGCCCCGAAGGGCGAGTCGAAGTTTCACTTCTCCACAGCCTGCGGCTATCCCCGCGCCGGCTTTAACGAGTGAATCACTCTGAATCGATTTTTTTCAAAACCGGTAATACGTCGTCATCGCAATGGGGGTGCCCCAGTGGCGGGGCGAAGCCCCGAGAAC
>JAAZNH010000125.1 GCA_012798365.1 Methanomicrobiales archaeon
CAGCCCGATGGCCAGGATGATCAGGCCGTAGCCGATATCCCCGACCATCAGCCCGAAGAAGAGCGGGAAGAAGATCGCAAGCACCGGTGATGGATCGATCTCCTGGTACTTGGGCAGGGAAGAGAGTTTCATCACGAATTCAAAGGGCTTCACCCACGCCGGGTTGTCGTACCAGACCGGGGCCCGTTTCATATCCTCGCCGGTAACGCTGAGTTCGCGGATGATGACGCGACCGCCAAACATCTTCTGGATCTTCGCCTGCGTTGTACGGAGGTGCTTTTTGGGGATCCAGCCCATGATGACAAACGTGTAGGCTGAGGTCCCGAAGTTCTCGTACATCCCGACTTCATCGTGGATATCCTCAAGGTGCCGGCGCAGGACCACGAGCTCCTGGTACCAGATAGAAGAGAGGCTGGCAAGCTGCTTCTCGATTGAAGCAATCTCGTTTCGGCTTTTCATCTTCTGCTCTTCGATGAGGGCAAACATCTCAAAGAACGGCCTGCCGGTATACTCCCGGGGGAGCCGGACCTCGTTGACGTTCACCGAGTAGATGAAGGAATGGACCTCTTCGGAGTGCTGTTTGGAAAAGACCATGATGGTGGCCAGCGTCTCGTTATCCACCGCAGTCGAGATCATCTCGAAGTGGTTGCGGGTGATGGCGGCAATCTCCTTTTTGATAAGGTCAATGACCGCTGCATGTTCCCGCTGGATCAGAAGGATCGTGACTTCAAAACCCTCCAGCGCGGGCAGTTCCTTTTCCATGGGCTGGATGATGGAGAGGACCTTGGCATACCGGTCCAGGGCCGTGATGGAGAGGGCCAGCTCGCTCTTTTTTGCCGCAAGCTCGCGGGTGGTATTCTCCAGCTCGCGGATAACGACCTTTGCCTGCCCGATGATCTGGTCGTAACTCTTCGCCTCAAGCGCATTCTGGATCGCGGCCTGCCGGTCAGTATCATCAGCTATCGGAGGGAGGGTTGAGAAGATCGCCCGGATCTTTCCAAGGACGTCCTGGATCGAGACGGCAGCATCCAGTTTCACCGGATCAAGGATAATCTCTTTTCTGGAGATCTCCGCGCTGGCATTTTCCAGGTGGACCGTTCCGGCATCGTACAGGAAGTCAACTACGCGGGATAACTCCTTCTTTGGCCCGATGACCTGGATACGTTTCATGCTCTGGAGCATACGTTACGTCTCCGCCCTTTTCCCGGCTATTTCATGGTAACCGAACTGACAATCGCGTCAACCGCCCGGGGCAGGTTCTCTGCCCCCCGCTGTGCTGCGGCTTCCCGGGCGGCAAGCGCATCGCGTTTGACCGTCTCGAGTTCCGTCTCGATGGCTGCTTTTCCCTCCCAGTACATCCGCTCCGCATCGGTTTTTCCCTGGCTGTCAGCAGTGCAGAGAAGGGCTTCGGCATCGCCCCGCGCCGCTTCAACAGCACGGTCGGTTTCCGTTTTCACCCCTTCGAGTTTTTGTGCAAACTCCTGCTCTTTTTGCCGGATCTGCTGCAGCAGTGTCTGTTCCTCTTCCATTTTGACCCCCTATAACCCGTGTTTTCGCTTCAGCACCGAGGTAACCCCGTACGATTCATCATAGCGTGAAGGACCGTGCCGCTCTTCTTCCCCGCCGGTGCTGATGAGGCCCTTTGCGCGGAGTGCGGCTTCGTCCAGCCGTTCCCGGCACCGGTTGACGGCAGATGCCTGCAGCGATTTGAGGATTTTTGTGATGTCCTGGGGCATGGTCCTCCCTCACGGATCTGATCACTTGGTCTATACCAGTGGATGACCATATAAACCTTCGTACCTTTAGCCGGCGGAATGAAACACGAAAGGAAATGCATTATTTCCCTCCCGTCCAACGGGTGCCGGAACAGGCCTCCCGCGGGCTTTTTGTGGATGTGACTGGCGTGGATCTTCTTGTCAATGGCGGCCTCCTGGTGATCTTTGTCCTCGTACTTGCCCTGCCCTTTACGGTGAAATGCATCGAGCATAACCTTGAGGTATTCCTCTTTGCCTGCGGGGTTGCAGCCCTCACCCTTTCGGGCTTTGCGGTTATTCCCGGGGAGACAACCGGCTGGAGCCTGGAGATAGTAGAAGAAGCGCTCCTCTCCCCGCTGAATATCACGAGCCTTTTCGGGATACCTATCGGCATCGTCCAGATCGTCCTTGTCGTGGGCCTTCTCATCTACTGCTTCCACCACCGGCTCGAATCGGTCATCGTAACCATGGTGGAGCGCTTCCCTCTCCCGGCGATTATCTTTGGCCTCATCGTTGTCCTCGGGCTTGTCTCGAGCATCATCTCTGCGATCCTTGCA
This sequence comes from Methanomicrobiales archaeon, assembly GCA_012798365.1. GTDB lineage: Archaea > Halobacteriota > Methanomicrobia > Methanomicrobiales > Methanospirillaceae > Methanoregula. Next base: position 2,312 of record JAAZNH010000125.1, read on the forward strand.
GCCATTATCCTTGTCGAGATCGTCAACGCCCTCCCGGTAGTGAAGAAAGCCAAGATCGAGATCGTGGTCGTCTCATGCTTCTCGATTGGTCTGGGGGCCGGCCTGACGCCGCTGGGCGAGCCCCTCACCACTATCGTCGTCTCCAAACTCTCGGGCGCCCCCTACCATGCCGGGTTCCACTTCCTGTTTGATAACCTTGCGTTCTACATCATCCCTGCCGTGATCGCACTCGGGGTGATCGGTGTCCTGCTTTTCAACCGGAGCCAGATTGGCGACAAGACCCTCGAATGTATCCTCGAACGGGAATCCGTTGCCGAGATCGTGATCCGGGCCGGCAAGGTCTATCTCTTCATCATGGCCCTCACCTTCCTCGGGGCCGGTTTCAAGCCCATCATCCTTGAGTATGTCATCACGATTCCCCCGGCAGGACTGTACTGGGTCAACATCGTCTCGGCAGTCCTTGACAATGCAACGCTTGCCGCTGCAGAGATCAGCCCCGCGCTCTCCATCCCGCAGATCGTGAGTGCGCTCATGGGCCTCCTCATCGCCGGCGGGATGCTCATTCCCGGCAACATTCCCAACATCATCGCGGCCTGCAAGCTGCAAATCACGAGCCGGGAATGGGCAGAAGTCGGCATACCGCTCGGGCTTGTCCTGATGGGCGTCTTCTTTGTCATCCTCTTTGTCCCCTCATTCATCGGCCTCGCTTGATTTGGGTGCCGGGGCCTTGCACGAAACGCAGGGAAAACCCCCGGGTGCAGGCCACTGGTACCGGAACGCAACAACCATGAGGCCGGACTTCCAATACTGGACAGCATTATGGCAGAAACCGGCGGGAATGCAACACCAGAAGAGATCCAGGGCCTGATCGCGGTCTTTGGCAATCCGGACATTGAGAAGCGGCATGCGGCAATTGCAGCGCTGCGGGGGATCGGTGAAGCGGCCATAGCCCCGCTGATCGCGGCGATGGCCGGTGCTCCGGATAATGACCGGCGCTGGTATGCTGCAATCGCGCTCTCGCGCATTGGCGAACCAGCGGTGCTTCCGCTCATCATGGCAATGGAGACCAACCCGGCGCGGGAGTTCAGGAAATACGCGGCCGCGGCCCTGGGCGAGATAGGTGAGCCGGCGGCGGATGCACTGATTGATGGTATGGGGAGCAGCGATCCCGAGCTCCGCGGTTTTCTCTCGCAGGCCCTCTGCCGGATAGGGAAACCTGCCGTGGAATCCCTGACCCGCCGGCTGGGTGATCCGGACGAGACAATCCGGCAGTGCGCCACCCTGACCCTCTGGCAGATGGGCGAGACCGGTGTGCCGGACATGGTCGAGAACGTGAAGGATGGGGAATAACCCTCCCTCTCATACCCCCTGTTTCTCTTTTTCACGCCCCAATCCCAACCCATAAATCTCCGCCATGAGAATTTACCGGTATGCTTGTGCTCTCGCCCACGATGGAGGCTTACGAGAAATCCCTCCTTGACGAGTTGCACCGGACCATCGCGGTTGCCAAAGAAGCCCGGAAGAAAGGGTTCGATCCTACGCTCGATGTCGAGATTCCGATTGCAAACGATCTTGCCGACCGCGTGGAAGTCCTGATCGGTGTCAAAGGAGTAGCGGCGCGGATCCGCGAACTGGAAGCCACGATGTCCCGGGAGGAGGCCGCACTCCGCATCGGCGACGATTTCGTTGCCCGGAAGTTTGGCGAGAAGGACATCATGGAAGTCCTCGACCATTCCATCCGCGTGGCAATGGCGCTCCTGACGGAAGGTGTCGTGTCGGCTCCGACCGAAGGTATTGCCAAAGTCGCGCTTGGCAAGAACGACGACGGGACCCAGTACCTGATGATCTTCTATGCCGGGCCGATCCGGAGCGCCGGCGGCACGGCACAGGCCATGTCCGTGCTGGTCGGCGACTACGTGCGCCAGAAACTCGGGATCAATCGCTACATCCCGCGCCAGGAGGAGGTTGAGCGGTACGTGGAGGAGATCCGGCAGTACAACAACATCATGAACCTCCAGTATCTCCCCAGCGAGGCGGAGATCCGGCTTATCATCGCGAACTGCCCGGTCTGTGTTGATGGGGAAGCCACCGAGCAGGAAGAGGTATCAGGGTACCGTAACCTTGAGCGGGTGGAGACGAACGTTGTCCGGGGCGGCATGGCGCTCGTTATCGGCGAAGGAATTGCCGGCAAGGCCCGGAAGCTCAAGGGCCGTGTCGAGAAGATGAAGATGGAGGGCTGGGACTGGCTCGACAAGCTCATCGCGGGAGCGGCAAAAGGCGGGGATGATGGGAAGAGCACGGGTATCAAGCCGCTCGACAAGTACCTCCGCGATCTCATCGGCGGCCGCCCGGTCTTCTCGTACCCGATGCGGAAAGGCGGGTTCCGGCTCCGGTACGGCCGGTCGAGGAATACCGGCTTTGCCGCGGCCGGCATGAACCCGGCAACGCTCTATATCCTTGGCGAGTTCCTTGCCACCGGCACGCAGATGAAGACTGAACGGCCCGGCAAGGCCTGCGGGGTGGTACCGGTCGATTCGATCGAGGGGCCTACCATCCGGCTCAAGAACGGGGATGTCCGGAGGATCGACAGCGAGGAGACGGCAAAGCGGCTGACGGGGAGTGTTGACCGGATCCTTGATGTGGGCGAGATCCTCATCTCATTCGGGGAATTCCTGGAAAACAACCACCCGCTTGTCCCGGCCGGCTACTGCGCGGAATGGTGGCAGCTTGACGTGGGGCCGGAAGTGAAGCCCCCGAAGGACGAGCAGGAAGCACTGGCCCTTGCCCGGGCCGGGCAGTATCTCTATCCCGCGTTCACCTGGTTCTGGGACGACATCACCAGTGACCAGGTCCGGGCGCTTGCCGATGCGGTTGCGGCCGGCGGGGCGATCCGCGAAGATGCCCTTATCCTGCCGTACGACAAGGCCACCAAGGAGCCCCTTGAACTCCTGCTCATCCCGCACCAGGTGCTGGACGATGGGATCCGGATCCCGGCCTGGCAGGTGTTTGCCGCATCGCTGGGGCTTGACGAGAACCTGAAGAAACGCGACACGTGGGCAACTGCTCCGGCCGATGCCGCCCCGCTTGATCTTGTGATGCAGGTCAGCGGCCTGAAGATGCGCTCGCGGTCCGGCACCCGGATCGGCGGCCGGATGGGCCGCCCGGGCAAGTCCAAGCCCCGGAAGATGAACCCGCCCCCACACGTCCTCTTCCCGCTCGGCGACTCGGGAGGGGCCCGGCGTTCGTTCCAGTCCGCATCCACCCACACGGCAGAGACCGACCAGGAGAACACCGAACTCGACTTCCAGAAGTCCGGCGGGATCATTGATATCGAGGTGGGCCGGCGGCGCTGCTCGCAGTGTGGCGAGATCGGGTATCTCAACCGGTGCCCGCAGTGCGGGGGGCATACGACTGCTGTTTATACCTGCCCCAAGTGCAACCGGGAACTGGACGGCCCCCGCTGTCCTGCCTGCGATGCGGGGGGGGCCTGCGGCCAGCGGGTTACGCTGAACGTGAAAACCGAGTACGCAAAGGCCATGGAGCGGCTCGGGATGAAAGCCGACAGCGTTGCGCTGGTCAAAGGGGTCAAGGGGGTCATTTCCCGGGAGAAGACTGTCGAGGCGATGGAGAAGGGGATCCTCCGGGCGAACCGGGGCATCTTTGTCTTCAAGGACGGGACTACCCGGTTTGACATGATCGATCTCCCGGTCACTCATATCCGGCCGGACGAGATCCGTGTTCCGGTGGAGAAACTCCGCGAGCTCGGGTACACGAAGGACACGTACGGCTATGATCTCCAGAACCCCACGCAGGTTGTCGAGCTCCACCCGCAGGACATTCTCCTCTCGGACTCCTGCGCCGAATACATGGTGAACGTGGCCCGGTTCATGGACGATCTCCTGGTGAAAGTCTATGGCATGGAACCGTTCTATAACATCAACCGCCCCGAGGAACTGGTCGGCCACCTTGTCATGGGCCTTGCCCCGCACACGAGTGCCGGTGTCCTTGCCCGGGTGGTCGGGTTCACAAAGGCGAATGTTGGCTACGCCCACCCGTTCTTCCATGCAGCCAAGCGCCGGAACTGCTTCTATGGCGACACAAAAATCGAAGTGCTGGACGGTCGTACGTGGATGAAGACACCAATCCGGAAGTTCGTCCTGGAGAACTTCGATATCAGCCAGCCCGGTATCGACCGGCTCGGTACGTATTACTCGGATCCGGCCCGGCCGTTTTACACCCGGACCATTGACACGAACGGCCAGATCCATATCCGGAAGATCACCTCGGTCTCGATCCATCGTTCCCCGGCCAACCTGATCCGGTTCACCACCCAGCGGGGCCGGGAGCTCATTGTTACCCCCGACCACGCGATGCTCCTCTGGGACACGAATTACCTGCGGAAGATCCGGGCCATGGAGCTGAAGGCCGGGGATGCGGTCCCGGTCTTCGAAGGCACCTGCATGATGACGGACCGGATTGCGACTGCGGAACCGGTCCCCACGCTTGAGGAGCGGGTCTACTGCCTGACCGTTGCCGACGACCACACGCTCGTTGCAAACGGTATCTTCACCGGCCAGTGCGACGGCGACGAGGACTGCGTGATGATGCTCCTTGACGGGCTCATCAACTTCTCCCGCTCGTTCCTGCCCGAGAACCGCGGCGGGTCGATGGACGCACCGCTTGTCATGACGAGCCGGATCGACCCGGCGGAGATCGACAAGGAAGCGCTCAACGTGGATGTCTGCGACCGGTACCCGATTGAGGTCTACCTCGGGGCACTTGCCTGCAAG